>JBOGJK010000395.1:0-13211 GCA_050745345.1 Thermoanaerobaculia bacterium | reverse complement strand
CCGCGCCCAGAGGCGCCAGGATCTCGTAGGGGCCATGTATTGGCGCGAAGTCTATCTCCGGAGTTGCGCCCGCAGGGCCGAGGGCATAGCGTTTCCTGCGATTTCTCCGCACCGAGGTAAGGAGGTTGCGATGCGCTGTCGAAGCGTCTCCGGAATCGTTCTGGGCCTGGTCCTCGGGCTCGCAGGCGCGTCCACGTCCGAGACCGGCTCGAAGCCGGAAATGGTCACGGTCATCCGCGCGGGCACGTTGATCGACGGAAGGTCGGCGCCGCGGCGGAATCAGGTGATCGTGGTCCGAGGCAACCGGATCGAGTCGGTCGCCGACGCGGCGGTGGCGAAGATCCCCGAGGGCGCAGGAGTCATCGACCTGTCGCGCGCGACGGTGCTCCCCGGCCTGATCGACTGCCACACCCACATCTTTCTGCAGGGAGCAGACCCGGCCGAGGGGGGCTACGACGCGCAGTTGCTCAAGCAGGGCCTCGCCTTCCGCGCGGCGCGGGCGACGGTCTCGGTGCGGCGCGCCCTCGAGCAGGGCTTCACGACCATCCGGGACGTCGAGACGGAGGGGGCGGGCTACGGCGATGTCGGCATCAAGCAGGCGATCGAGGCGGGCCACATCCCGGGGCCGCGCATGTTCGTCGTCACCCGCGCGATCTCGACCACCGGCGGCTATCTGCTCGAGGGGTATGCGCCGGAGGTCGCCGTGCCCAAGGGCGTCCAGATCGTGGACGGGCCCGTCGAGGCCCGCAAGGCGGCGCGCGAACAGCTCGAGCACGGCGCGGACTGGATCAAGGTCTACATGACTCACCGCTCCTGGGTGGACCGGCACGGCAACCTGGTCTCGCAGCCCACCCTGACCCTCGAGGAGATCCGGGCGATCGTGGACGAGGCGCACGGCTGGGGCAAGAAGGTCGCCTGCCACGCCTACAACGGCGTGGGCCTCCATCGCGCGCTCGACGGCGGCTGCGACTCGATCGAGCACGGCCTGGATCTGGACGACGCCGCAGTCGCGCAGATGGTCAAGCAGGGTACCTGGCTCTGCCCGACGATGAGCCCCTATTACGACCACTGGGCGCCCGAGGGGACGCCCGCGGGCGCGCGCGACCGCAAGCGCGTCGAGGTCCACGGGCCGTCGCTCCAGAGGGCCCTGAAGGCCGGAGTGAAGATCGCCTTCGGCACCGACGTCGGAGGCTTCTCCTGGAAGGAGCCGATCGCTCAGGAGTTCTCGCGCATGGTCGAGTTCGGCATGACGCCGATGTCGGCGATCCAGGCGGCGACCTCGAAGGCCGCCGAGATGCTGGACAAGGCGGGGGTGCTCGGCATCGTCGCTCCCGGCGCCTATGCCGACCTCGTGGCGGTCGCGGGCGATCCGCTCGCCGATGTGAAGATGCTCGAGAAGATCGCCTTCGTCATGAAGGACGGGAAGGTCTACCGCAACGAGCTGCGCTGAGTCAGCCGCACAAGAGATCCAGGCGCCTCCCGGCCGAGTCCAGCCTAGTCGGCTCGCGCGGGCGAGGACGCAGCCGGTACCTCCTCTGGTCCTCCTGCGGGTCCAAGGCTGACCGGCAAGTTCTCGACGAAGTGCTTCCGCACGCTCTCGATGAAGAGGTCGTAGTGCGAATGCATCGCCAACTCGGCTCCGCCGCCGTCATGCGCAATGATCGCCTTGAATACGCGCAGATGGTCGGGATAGGAGGACTGTCCGGTGAGGACGTCGGCGTCCGCCCAGAGATCCTGAATCGGCTTGATCCAGTTCCAGATCATGGAGATCGCGGTCTGGAGGAATCGGTTGCCGGCTGCCGCGGCGACGAGGTCGTGGAACTCGAGGCCCTGGTCCTTGCCCCGCGTCCGCGATTCCATCTCCTTCTGGTGCTCCTCCAGGGTTCGGCGCATGAGGGCGACGTGATCTTTCGACGCGTGCTCGGCGGCAAGCCGCGCGAGGTGTCCTTCCAAGAGCCGCAAGGCGTGGAGCCCCTGGAGGTACTCGCTCTGCGTCGCCGACTTGATCTCCTTGAGGACTCCCTCGGCCCAGCGGCGAAGGCCCTCCTGGTGACGTAGCTCCTCCAGGTGCCGCCGCCCGGCGGCGGTGAGCACGCGGCCCTTGTTGCTAACCTTCGCGGTGAGCTTCTGGTGGTCGAGCAGGCGCAGGACGCGGCCCAGGGTCGCCTGGCTGGTTTGCAGCTTCTGGTCGCGAAGATGGAGGAAGAGATTGCCCGACCCGATCCCGTCGTCGGAATGCTCAAGTGCATCGAGGACCAGATACTCGAGGTTCGTTCGCAACGCATTCGAAATTACCACTAATCAAAGATGATTGCCAACGTCCGAACTTCAGCTGGCCCGAAGTCTTTATTTTACATACTTAAACCTTGTTGTTCAATGGTTTACGACATAGTCGCAGGGTCGATTTGACTTGCGGTTCATTCCTGCACTAAGCTTTCGGTAGTGCTCATCGATGATGAGTGACGTAGTGTACCGCGTGAGAGGGGCGAGCCATTCGCCGGCACGACCGCCGTTCCCCTCGGAGGTCGTGGCCTCTGCCGAGGGGATCGCGTGTGGCGATCCTCTGCTCGACCGGTCACAACGCCCGAACGATCCCGTATGCCTTGGTCCAGGTGGCCTCACCCACCTCAAATACTGGAGCGCACCGATCGACGCACCGAGTGACTGCGCCGCTCCGGTTCCTGCGGAGAAGATCGCCGATATCGCGCGGGCTCGAGCAAGCAGGGGAAAGAAGGCGCTTTTCGAGAGAACACTCGGGAGAGCTAGGGTGACGATGAAGGGTTCGATACGACCGGGCCGCGCCCCTGAGGCGTTACGGCTGAGACCTGGAGGGCGGGCTCGCTTTAGGGGATGCGGGCGAAGTGCGTACGCGGTGGATTCGAGTATCTGGGCAGGTGCAGCATGAGCCATATCGTGCCTGTTGAGATCGCTTCGAGAGGAGGGACTATGCGGAGGCAAAACCGTCTGCTGTTTCTGGGGTTGAGCGCGTTGCTCTCGAGTTCCTTGGCGCGGCCAGACATCAGGACGAACGGGGAGATTACTGGCATCGTTGAGAGCGAGGACCTGACGGTCCTGTCCGGCGCCACGGTGACGCTCTCGGGAGCGGGCCTCATCCAGAGGTCCGTCACCCAGACGACGAACGCCCAGGGCCGGTTTCGATTCCTCAACCTCAATCCTGGGAACTATCTGCTCTCCGTCGCGATGCCGGGGTTCGCTCCTCAGGAAATCGCCGTGACGGTGAGTATCGGAACGACCGCGAGCATCCCCGTGACCCTCCAACTGGCAGGGGTGGCGGCGGAGGTCACGGTGAGGGGGGAGGCGCCACTGATCGACAAGGCGTCAACTCAGCTTGCCACGAATTTCACGCCGAAGGAAATCAGTCAGCTTCCCAACCAGAGAAGTTACATCGACATCATCGAATCGGCACCGACCGTCACGGATCGATCGGCCTACGGGGCGGGAGGAAACGTTGATGGGTATGACGTCTTCGGTTTTGGAGCTGCGACGAACAGCTACAGCCTCAACGGCGTCATGGTCAACAACCTCGAGTTCGGCAATACCTGGGTGAACCCCAACTACGACACCGTGGCGGAGATACAAATCGTCGGTCCCGGGTCGTCGGCGGAATACGGCAATTACACCGGCGCCGCGGTCAATGTCGTTACGAAGACGGGCACCAACGAGTACCACGGCGGTGCCTCGGCCTGGTACACGAGCGACAAGCTGCTGGCCGACAACTCCCAGGGCATTGCCGATCTACAGCAAGACATCACGAAATACGACTGGGAGGGGGCCGTCCATCTTGGCGGTCCCATTATCCGGGAGAAGCTGCTTTTCTTCCTGAGCGCGGCCTACTACACATCGGCGGCCGCCCCGTTTCAGGACCCGAACCAGCCCCCAGCGGATCCGCTCTACAACGACAACGAGCGCCAGAGCTACCAGGTTCGTCTCGACTACCTCCTGAATCCTCAAAACACGATCTCCGGCATGTACAACCGCGACCCGATTGACGAGACCGACGACGGTCTCCAGCCGGGGCAGCCGGCGGAAATCGGTTACTCGCGTCTCCAAAATACCAATACGACCTATCTCTCGTGGCAGGCGGTCTGGGGGTCGCGAACGGCGAGCGAGCTCAAGTACGCCGGCGTCAACGGACACAATTACCGGAATCCCAATGCTCCGCTCGGAACTCCCACCGTCTACGACTACCGCGTGGGCCTGGTTCAGTACAACTCGACCGGTTTCCTGCGGCAGCAGTCCAACGCCAGGAACGAGGGAATCGGGACCGTCACGCACTACCTGGACAACTTCCTCAAGGCATCGCATGACCTGCGGGCCGGGTTCGAGTACGAAGCCGCCCAGACGAAGACGGTGTTCAAGACCTCCGGTAACGTCTTTCTCTACATCTTCCCGTACAGCGGAGCCACCAACTATCTGCTCGCGATCGAGAACTACAACCAGTTCCAGCGGACGAGGCTGACCCGTCCGGGCGCCTTCATCCAGGACAACATCCGCGTCGGTCCGCGGTTCACTGCCAACATCGGAGTTCGCTACGACCACCCGTCTTACATCGACCAGAACACGGACAAGACGCTCGTCAGCTTCTCCAACTGGTCGCCGCGCGTGGGAGCCTCCTACGACATCACCGGCGACGGCAAGACCGTGGCGAACGCGGCCTGGGGCAGGTACTACGAGAAGCTGCCGACCTATGGCCCGGGATACTACACGGGGACGGGGAACACGCCGATCAGCTATTACCGTATCTTCTCGGATGCGGCGGTGGATCCCTCGGACTGGCAGTCGCTCTACGATCTCATCGTTCAGCCGGAGAATCTCTACTATTACTTCGAGTCTTCTGCCCTCCCCTATGTGGGGGACCTCCGGAACCCGCGCAGCGACGTCTTCAGCGTCTCCCTTCAACGTCAAATTGGCGCGGGCACCGCGGTGGGGTTGAGCTTCGTGGCGAAGTCGGAGGCCAACTTCTTCAGCCTCATCGACACCAACACGGACCAGGTGCTCTTCGAGCCATTCCCGTACACGAGCCCGCTCGACAACCGGGAGGTTCCTGTTTGGACGCTGACCGGCGACCCGGTGGTTCAGCCAAATCAAGACGCCTTCGGAAACTATGACTTCCTCACGCAGCGACAGCGGCTCGTGACGCTCGAGGTCCGCTCGAATCCGATCGCCCAGCTGCGCCTGAACGCCTCGGTGACGTGGGAGCGCACCACCGGGAGTCACGACAACAATGAGTGCGCGGTTCTGAGCCTCTGTACGAACTTCCGTTTCAACAACCCGAACTACACCCAGAACCCCTTCGAGGAGGGGGAGCTCAGCGCGGTCCACGAGTGGCAGATCAAGCTGTATGGGTACTACTTACTGCCGTTGGGCGTCGAGTTCGGCGCCTCGTTCCGGCTCCTGTCGGGCGCGCCCTGGGGAGCGACCCAGGATTCCTACCGGATACCGGGCTTGATCATTCCGGGGGGTTTTGCCACGGTCAGGCTCGAGCCCAAGGACGAGCGGCACCAAAAGTGGGCGGGCACGCTGAACTTGCAGGTGGGCAAGGGCTTTGACATCGGGCCCGTGACGGTCAAGGCGCAGTGCACGGTGCTCAACGTCTTCAATGTGGCTTACCAGGCATTCGACTACTACAACAACAACATCAACGCGACCTACACCTACGAGCGGAATCCAGACGGTTCTCCGATGAGCTCCTTCGAGAGACCGCAGGGGTTCAACTACGGCCGTCCGCGGGAGACTCGCGTCGGCCTTCGCATCACGTTCTGACAGCCCGCGCCGGGCAGGGGGCGAGTGCCCCTGCCCGGCGCTTGTGTCACGGGGGCATCCGATGCCTCTCGCTTCGTGGATCACCGCGGTCTTCGTGATGTATTCCGCTCCCGGCCCGGTGCCGAGGATCGCCGTCGGCCCCAACATTCTCGTCTCCCGCGATGGCGATGTCGGGCATTGCGAGACGGCGGTCGCGGCGAGCCCGAGGGACCCGAAGGTGCTCGTCGGCACGGCGACGACGTTCACACGGCCCCCGGACGGCGGCGTGATGAACAAGACCTACGCGTCGTCGGACGGCGGCTGGACCTGGACCGACACGACGCTCCCAATCGAGGTCGAGAAGGGTGGCGCCGACCCTCAGGTCGCTTTCGACGCGAACGGGATCGCCTTCTTCGTCGGGATCGGCGACTACGGCATGGCCGTCCATCGCTCCGAAGACGACGGAAAGAGTTGGGGAAAACCCGCACTCGTGAAGTTCTCCGATCATGAGAGGCTGGCCATCGACACGACGACGGGGCGTTACGCCGGGAGGGTCTACCTCGCGGGAGAGGTGGCG
Source organism: Thermoanaerobaculia bacterium (assembly GCA_050745345.1). Taxonomy (GTDB): domain Bacteria; phylum Acidobacteriota; class Thermoanaerobaculia; order UBA5066; family Gp7-AA6; genus DATBFU01. Next base: position 6,871 of record JBOGJK010000395.1, on the reverse strand, counting down.
TTAGCGGCGGGCGAGAAGACCCGCCGCAGCGCGGTGGACCTCTGGCGCTCGGAGGACGGCGGCAGGACCTTCATCGGACCAGTCGGGGTCGGCGAGGAGAAGGGGGCCGGCCTTGCCGTCCATGACCTGGTCGTGCTTTCCGACGGGACGCTCTTCGTCCCGATGATTCGTTACCCCAACCCGGAACAGGACTACACGACGCCGTTTTGGGAGATTGTGTTCTCGAGCTCTTCGGACGGTGGTGTGTCGTTCACGCCGCCGCGGCCGATTGCCGAGCAGGTTTTCGGCGGCTACGGCGAGTTCCGCAAGAGAAAAGCCGACGGGCGCATCGACATGCCCTCGGGCCCCGTCTTCGCGGGCAGCGTTAGCCGCAACCATCGGTATGTCGACCGTCTTTTCGGGGCCTGGCCCCAGTACGGAGGGGACGGCGTTCCGCGCATTCTGCTGAGCTACTCGAGTGATCGGGGAGCGACGTGGACGAAGCCGGCGGCCGTGGATGCCTCCGGGCCCGCCGGCTCCTCGCAGTACCAGCCGTCGATTGCCGTCAGCGACGAGGGGATCGTAGGCATGGCGTGGTACGACACGCGCGGCTTCCCGAAGCGGGACCGATACAATGTCTACTTCGCCGCCTCCCTCGACGGAGGGGAGACCTTCCTTCCAAGCGTTCGCGTTTCGTCGGCCCCGTCGCTGCCCACAGGGGCCGGGAATCTGCGCCCGGCGCCGCCCGGGTGGAAAGGCGGTGGGGACGGGCTTCGCCTCGAGCTCTACTCCCCCTTTTCGATCTGGCCCAACGGCGGGGACTACGTGGGGATGGCAGCGGACTCGGCCGGCGTGTTCCACCCGTTCTGGTCGGACGCTCGGAGCACGACTTTCCAGCTCTATACCGCACGCATCCGGGTCGAGCGCGGCGGTGAGGAAAAGGCAAGGCCGAAGACGGCGGAGGCCCCGCTCGACGGCATGGTGTCGCTCGTCTACGACCCGATCCGGTACCTCCCCGAGACGGCTGAGGTCCACGCGCCGATTCGGCTCCGGAACGTCTCGAAGCACCCTATCTACGGGCCGCTTCACGTCGAGGTAATGGAGACCGTGCCCCAGCACCGAGTTCAGAGCGGATGGGCCACGGAGGAGACGGCTCCGAAGATCCTCAACGCCTCCAACGGCAAGACGGGAAAGGGCGCGGTCTTCGACTATTCGAAGTCCCTTGGTGACTTTGAAGAGCTCCAGCCCGGCGCGGTGACGGAAGCTGTCGTTTGGCGACTCAAGATCGCCGGGCCCGCGCAGAGCGAGGTCCAGTTCGGCCTCTCGGTTCGTGGATCACTGACCCCCAAGCGGGGCTCCGAATGATCGGCCTGATTCTTCTTTCTGGTCTGCTCCCGGCGACCCCCGCAGCCGAGCGCCCTCGGATCGAGGTCGGCCCGACGATCCGGGTCAGCGCGGCGAACAGCGGTCGCCTCCATCACGAGGTGACGATGGCCGCGAGCTCGACTGACCCGGGAAAGCTTCTCGCTTGCTCGATGATCTTCGAGGCCAAAGACGCCTCACGCCACGTGATCGCCTACAGGTCGACGGATGGGGGGGCGAGCTGGACGCCAACGCTCGAGGTGAACCGGACCAACTTCGTTGGCGATCCGGCCTGCGCCTTCGGTTCGGACGGCGCGGCGTACGTTGCGGCGCTCGCGCTCTCTCCGGTGGCCTCTCCGGACCACGAAATGCTTGTCTACCGGTCCACCGACGGTGGAAGCACGTGGTCGGACCCCACCGTGCTCCCCTTCATCGACCGCGAGTGGCTGGTCGTGGATCGGACCTCCGGTACGCGGCGCGGAACTCTCTATCTTCATGGCAACGCCGTCCGCGACCGGACGGTGGACGGCGACGAGCGGATCGTCTTCACGTTCTACCGCTCGACAGACGGTGGGGCGACCTTCTCGGCGCCGAAGAAGCTCCTTCCGGACGGTGAGCACATGTCCTTCGGCACGGGCACCAGCGTCGTTCTCTCCGACGGCACCTTCGTTGCCTCCTTCCCCGAGTGGTCCGATCGGAAGAACATCGTGGGAGACGACTTCAAGAAGCCGGACGGGTCGATCAAGATCGTCCGCTCGAAGGATGGCGGCGACTCGTTCTCCAAGGCCGTCACGGTCGCCGAGTGGCACGGCTGCCAGGGCTGGACGCCGGGCCTGCCGGTCCTCGCTGTGGACGCTTCGAGCGGCCCGTTTCGAGACCGTCTCTACGTGACCTGGCCCGACAGGCGGTCGGGAAGGTGCGAGATCCTCCTGGCCTATTCGGCGGACAAAGGGGACACCTGGTCGAAGCCGGCCGTGATCAACGACGACCAGTCCCCCGCCGACCGGGATCGAAGCCGCGATCACATGCTGCCGGCCGTGGCGGTCAACCCGTCTGGCGTCCTCGGCATCTCGTGGTCCGACCGGCGGGACAGCGCAGACAACGTTCTCGGGTGGGCCGCGCGCTTCTCGGCATCGCGCGACGGGGGCGAGACCTTCACCCCGAGCGTGCGCCTCTCCGATCCGGTGCAGGGGAAGCGAGACGAGCCGTACATCCCGATCATGGCGCACAGCGAGGGGGGAGGCCACCGCCGGCCCCGTGGACGCGGCGGCAACATCCGAATGGAGATCGGTCCGCAGTGGATCGATTTCTTGTGCGCTGCCGACACGGCCGGCATCGCCGCGGGAGCGGACGGGGCGTTCCATCCGCTCTGGGTGGATCACCGAACCGGCGTTCCGCAGCTCTGGACCGCCGCGGTCCGCGTGGAGGGCGAGGCCCTCCTCAACGGCTCGCCCGACCTCGCGGAGCTCGCGGATCTCACCCAGAGCGTCGCTGTGGATTTCGCCAACACCGACTACGACGCTAAGGAGCGGATTGTCTCCCTCGACGTTGTGCTGACCAACACGTCGGAGAAAGCGATCTCGGTTCCGCTCAAGCTTCGGGTCATCTCACTGAAATCCTCGAGCGCGGTGCCCGAGATCCTCGACGGGGAGAACCGTCTCCCGGACGCGGGCGCGGTCTGGGATTTCACGCCGCAGCTTCCCGAAGGCCGCCTCGCGCCCGGCCAGTCCAGCCGCGCCAGACGGGTACGGTTCAAGCTGAGTCAGCTCGGCGCTTTCAAGCTCGACAAGCGAGGCGGTCTGGGAAGTCTCGTCTCCGTCGAGACGAAGGTGCTCGGGAAGGAGGAGCCACGATGAGGAGGCGCGTTGCGACCGGCGCGCTGGCCGCGCTGCTTTCTGCTGTACTGAGCCGTGCCCCGCTCCCGGGGCTCGCGGCGGCGACCGCGGCGCCGCAGGCGGCACGTCGTGAGCTCTTCAAGGACAGCCGCGCGCTGCTCGCCATGGCGCGGGCCAACGGAAAGGCGAACGTCTCCCTCGTGATGGCCGCCCGGCCGGGGAAGACGGACTCGGTGGCCAGAGAGATCCGGCGTCTGGGGGGCCGGATCCGCATTCAGGAGGATGACATCGGATATCTCCGGGCGCGCGTGCCGATCGAGCGCGTCGAGGAGCTCGTCGCCTTCGACAAGATCCAGACCGTGGACGTGGACCAGGACGCGAGCTCGATTCCGCCCTACCTGCAGCCGGCTCTCGGCACGGGGGACCCGGAGACACGGCTGCCTCGCGCCAGGGCGGCGCCTCCAGGCGAGGACTGGCCGCCGAGCCGCGTGGACCTGACGTTGCGGCCGATCTACTCGCCCCTGAAGGACCTGGGCGCTCTCGACTGGCGGCGAGAGCATCCGACCTTCGACGGGCGCGGCGTCACGGTCGCCGTCCTCGACGGCAACGTGGACTTCCTGCTCCCGGAGTTTCAGGTCGCGACGACTCTGGACGGAAAGCCCACGCGCAAGGTCGTCGACGTCTTAAACTCGATGGATCCGCTCGAGCCGGAAGCGGATTTCCCGCACTGGATCTCGATGAGAACCTGGGTCACCGCTCGGGATGGGGAGGTCGAGTTCGGCGGAGAGACCTACCAGGCACCGCACCCGGGGACCTTCCGCATCGGGATCGTCGATCTCTGTCGGTTCGCGCTGTACGTGCAGGCGTACTTCCGGGCCGTACTCGATCGGCCTGGACTCTCGACGAGTGTGGACAAGCCGATCGGAGTGCTGTGGGAAGAACGGTCAGGCGACGTCTGGGTGGACACCAACCAGAATCGGAGCTTCGCGGACGAGAAGCCGCTACAAAATTTCGCGGAGCGCGGCGACCACGCGCTGTTGGGAGTGGATGACCCCGACACGCCGGTGCGCGAGACGATTCCGGCCGTCGTGCAGACGGCGAAGGCGGATGGCTTCGTTGCGATCAACTTCGGGCTCTACGGCCACAGCACGATGGTCTCCGGCGCGCTGCTCGCCAGCCGTGGCACGGACGGGCGATTCAACGGGGTCGCGCCCGGCGCGCGCCTGGTCTCCATCTTTCAGGGCTCCACGACGCACGGAATGACCGAGGGGTTGATCCGTGCGTTCCGGGATCCGCGGGTGGACGTCGTTCTGCTCGAGGAAAATGTCTTCATCGCGATGCCGTACGTGATCGGCGACGGCCGCTTCACGGTCACCGAGATCTGCTCGCGGCTGATCGAGAAGTACAGGAAGCCCTTCCTCGTCCCGGCCAACAACGCTCCGGGTTTGAACACCACGATCGAGCACGGCATGGCGCGCCACGGGTTCGGGGTGGGGGCCTACGAGAGCCGCGAGAACTTTCTCGCCAACAAGGCCGTGCGCGTCTTCGAGAACGACAACCTCCATTGGGTGGGCTCCTGGGGTCCATCCGGTAACGGCGCGCTCCAGCCGGACATCCTGTCGCCCTCGGAAGTCCTGACGACGCATCCGGCGTCCCGGCCCAGCGACGGGTTGAATGGCGTGTTCGAGTTTTCGCCGGGCTACGAGATGTGCGGCGGGACTTCCTGCGCGACTCCCGTCGCGGCGGGCGCGCTGTCGCTGCTGGTCAGCGGGGCGAAGCAGACGGGGCTCTCCTGGGCCCCGCCGAGCCTCTACCGGGCGGTCACGGCGACGGCCCGCTATCTGCCCAACATCCCCGCCAACCGGCAGGGAAACGGTCTGATCCAGGTCGGCAGCGCCTGGGACATGCTGCGCAAGCTCTCGAACGCAAGCAGACCGATCGACATCGAGATCCGCGCTCCGGTGCGGACGGCCCTCTCTGCCTGGCTCGAGCCTTCGAACTCGGGTCCGGGCCTCTTCGAGCGGGAGGGGTGGGCGGCCGGCGATCAGGGCGAGCGGCGAATCGTCCTCACGCGTCGCTCGGGCTCGTCGGCTCCGGTGACCCTTCGCCTGAAATGGATTGGAAACGATGGGACCTTCTCGAGCGCGGAGACGATCGTGCTGCCGCTCGGCAAGCCGGTCGGGCTTCCGGTTCAGATCGCGCCCGAAACGCCCGGAGTTCACAGCGCGCTTCTTTCGATCGAGGACCCGGCCGCCCCTTGCCCGGTTGGGCGTCTCATGGCCGCGATCGTCGCGGCCGAGCGGTTCGACGCCGCCGGGAAATACACGATCACGAAGGAGGTCCGCGCTCCGCGCCCTGGCGCGGCCGAGGTCTTCTTCGAGGTACCCGCGGGGGTGGATGCGTTCAAGGTGGAGCTCAAGGCCCCGAAGGAAACGGTGCGGATGAGCCTCTATCCTCCCGACGGCCGCGAAGACACCGTTTACCAGCCGCTGAAGGATGACCTGCAGGTCCGGACGATCGCCGATCCGGCTCCGGGTGTCTGGGGAGTCGTCCTTTCGGACATGCACGACGCCTTCAAGTTCGACGAGTCCCGCCCCCCGACGCTGCCGCGTACGCCGGTCACGCTGACGGCTTCGCTCGTCGGGGTGAACCTGACGGTCCCGCCGTTGGAGGCCGCATCCGGTTCAGCGCAGGAGATCCGTCTCTCGGCGAAGAACCGGCTTGCCGGCTTCAAGGGGTCGATCGCGTCCCTCCCGCTGGCGACCGTTCGGGAAGCGCGAGGAAGTCTCGATCCCCGACAGCAGCGGGTCTTCGACGTCACGGTTCCGAAGGGGACCGAGCGGCTGATGATCGAGATCGAGGGAATCCCAACACCGGATGCCGACCTGGACTTCTATCTCTTCGACTGCACCGGCAAGTCTTGCGAGCCCCGGCGGGCTCGCGTGGGATCGGGCTCGCGGGAGGGGTTGTCGCTCGATAATCCCGCGCCGGGTACGTGGAAGGGGGTCGTCGACGCGGCCCGCCTGCCGGCCGGGCGCATCGAGTTCACGTACCGCGAATACTTGCTGGACCCGGCGCTCGGCGCCGTTCTCGTCGCCGACGGCTCGACACAGCGGGAAACGGACTCCTCCTGGGATGCCCGCGCGATCCTCTGGGTCGCGGGAACGGCTCCGGAGGGCCGCGAGCTGTGCGCCGTCCTGGCCGCGGCCGCCGAGGGGGTCGCGAGCGCGCGGCAGATCGGCGGAATGGACCTCGGGTCATTCGAGAGCTGGAAGGTCGGTCAGGACGCGATTCCGCTCGGGCTGGCGACGATTCGCCTGGGGAAGAAGACCGCGACGACGGCCGCGACACCAAACGCGTCCGAGGCGGAAAAGGAGACGAAATGAAGCGCCTGACTCCTGCCCTGATGGCCTGGGCGACGCTCGCAGGCTTCTGCCTTGCCCAATCCCCTGCCGTGGCGGAAAAGCCGAAGATCCTCGTCGGCCCCAACATCCTGGTTTCGCGCGATGGCGACGTCGCGCACTGCGAGACGATGATCGCGGCCAATCCGAAGGACCCGAAGAATCTCCTGGGCGGGTCGATCGTGATGGCTCGCCCCGACGGAGGGGCGGCGAACAAGCCGTACGTCTCCTTCGACGGTGGCGCGACCTGGAGCGACATCACCTTGCCCGAGGAGATGGAGCACGGAGGCGCCG
>JBOGJK010000394.1:0-2530 GCA_050745345.1 Thermoanaerobaculia bacterium | reverse complement strand
GCCTGATGGTCGCGCGCGGCATGTCCGCCGCGGCGGCGTTGCGGTCCGCCGGCCCCGTGGCCGCCGAGCTGCTCGGGCTCTCCAAGGAGATCGGAACGATCGAGGCCGGAAAGCAGGCGGATATCGTCGCCGTCCCCGGCAATCCGCTGACCGACGTCCGGGTGACCGAGAAGGTGTTCTTCGTCATGAGGGGGGGAGCGGTCTGGCGAAACGACCGGAAGGAGGCGACTCGATGAAGACGGCCCTGGTCACGGGAATCAGCGGGCAGGACGGCTCGTATCTGGCGGAGCACCTGCTCGGCCTCGGCTACAGGGTCTACGGCCTCGTGCGGCGGACGAGCGGCCGAAACCTCGATCGGATCTCCCACCTGAAAGATCAGGTCGAGCTACTAGCCGGCGACCTGCTCGACCAGAACTCCCTGATCAATGCGATGCTGGAGTCGACGCCGGAGGAGATCTACAATCTCGCGGCGCAGTCGTTCGTTCCGGCTTCCTTCTCGCAGCCGGTGCTGACGGGCGAGTTCACCGCGCTCGGCGTCACGCGCATCCTCGAGGCGGTCCGGGTGGTCAACCCGAAGATCCGCTTCTACCAGGCCTCCTCCTCGGAAATGTTCGGCAAGGTAGAGGCCGTCCCCCAGAACGAGACGACCAAGTTCCATCCGCGCAGCCCCTACGGCGTCGCCAAGCTCTACGGCCACTGGATGACCGTCAACTTCCGGGAGTCCTACGGGATCTTCGCCGTCTCGGGCATCCTCTTCAACCACGAGTCGCCGCGGCGCGGCCCCGAGTTTGTGACGCGCAAAATCACGCTGGCGGCCGCCAAGATCGCCGCCGGCTTCCAGAAGGAGCTGCGCCTGGGGAACCTCGACGCCCAGAGGGACTGGGGATTCACGGGAGACTTCGTCAAGGCGATGCACCTGATGCTCCAGCAGCCCGAACCCAAAGACTACGTGATCGGAACCGGCGAGACGCACACGGTGCGTGAGTTCGTCGAGCTGGCGTTCTCGCACGTCGACCTCGACTGGCACAAGTACGTCGTGATCGATTCCAAGTTCGTCCGTCCGGCCGAGGTGGATCTTCTGATCTCCGACCCGCGCCGCGCCCGCGACGAGCTCGGCTGGAGGCCGACCGTGAGCTTCCCCGAACTGGTGAAGATGATGGTCGAAGCGGACGTCGCGCTGGTCGCGCGGGAAGGAAGCCGGGCGGATTAGGTGCCGGCCGCTCGCGCGGCGAGAGGCCGAGACGCTTCCTTGCGGTAGAGAAGCGCTGCCTGGTCGGCAAGGGTCCGTACGGCGAAGCGGGGAGGGTCAACGAGGCGATGGCGGGCGGATCTCCCCTGCGCCGTAGCGAAGCGGACTCGAGGATCTCTGGCGACAGCCTTCTTTCGGGAAAGAGGTTGCGGCGCCACTCGGCGTGAGGGATAATTCGGATCGCAGTCTTTCTGTACAACACGGCGAAGGTGGACGTCCCGACGACTTTCCCAGCAGCTGCCATTTCGGGCAGGCATCGGGAGGAGTTTGCCCGCTGCACACCGGAAAGGAGGCGAGCCGAGAGCATCCGTCGGCGTCCGTTGCGAGTCCCGTCCGTTGCGAGTCACGGCATCGAGCAACTTCTAGGACCTTGAGGAGGGAGCGATGAAAAGGCTCTTGTTCGGGGGCATTTCTCTGGCGTCTGCGATCGCGCTGCTGGGGCCGAGGCCCATGTTCGCCCAGCTTGGTGCGAGCGTTCCGAACTGGGATGTTCCGTCGGGCAATCTGGCATCGGGAGGATCCGGCTCCTCCACCCACGGGCGGTTGGGTGGCATGACGACACTGGGGGACGTCACCAACGGGATCGGCTTTGTGGGGGTGACGCCCTGCCGTGTGGTGGACACCCGCGGCGCGGCCGGGACCTTCGGCGGCCCCGCTCTCCCGTCCGCCTCGCCGCGCAACTTCCCGATTCCGAGCGGTCCCTGCACGGGGATCCCCGTGGGTGCGGGCGCCTATTCGCTGAACGTCACCGTGACGCAGACCCTGGGCCCCGGTTTCATCCTGATGTACCCGCAGGGAGGGGTGCAGCCGGTCGTCTCGACTCTCAACTACGTGGCCAACCAGACGGTCGCCAACGCGGCGATTGTGCCGGCGGGCACGGGAGGCGGGATCACGGTGGTGGCGGGCGTCTCCGGCACGCACCTGATCATCGACATCAACGGCTACTACACCCAGAGCTACAACTCGGGTAACTACTTCTCGGTCACGAGCACCTGCGGTAGCTGCCTCGGCGTCATCTTCGGGCACGCCCTGGACACCACGGGCGTCCACTACGGGGGTCATTTCGTCGCGAATAGCACCACGGACGAGGCCGCCGGCGTGCGAGGCCTGGCCGGTGGCGCTACCGGCATGACGGCCGGGCTGCGGGGCGAGAACGACAGCTCGACCGGCAACGCGAGGGGTGTTCTCGGGATCATCAACGACACCGCGCCCGGCGGTTTCTCAGCGGGAGTCCGAGGCATCAACAACGGGACCGGCGGCAACGGCATCGGCGTCTATGGC
>JBOGJK010000393.1:0-1898 GCA_050745345.1 Thermoanaerobaculia bacterium | reverse complement strand
TGTCCGGGTCGTGGCGGAGGATCGAGCGCAGGCCGCGGGCGAAGGTCAGACCCTTCTTCTCGTTGACCGGGATCTGCGTGATGCCGCGCAGCTGGTACTCGACCGGGTCCTCGATCGTCACGATCTTGTCCTCGACCGACTGGATCTCGGAGAGGCAGGCGTAGAGCGTCGTCGTCTTCCCGGAGCCGGTCGGGCCGGTGACGAGCACCATCCCGTACGGCTCGCGGATGAACTTGCGCAGCTTCTTCTTCGTCTCGGCGTCGAACCCGAGCACCTCGAGGTTCAGGCTCTTGAACTCGGCGTTGGCCGACTCCTTGTCCAGGATGCGGATGACCGCGTCCTCCCCGTGCACGGTCGGCATGATCGAGACGCGGAAGTCGATCGTGCGGCCCCGCACGCGCAGCTTGAAACGGCCGTCCTGCGGGACGCGCTTCTCCGCGATGTCCAGCTCCGACATCACCTTGATGCGCGAAATGATCGTGCCGTGGTGGCGCTTGTCGATCGGGTCCATCGCCTGGTAGAGCACGCCGTCGATCCGGTACTTGATCAGCACGACGTTCTCCTGCGTCTCGATGTGGACGTCGGAGGCGCGGCGCTGGATCGCGTTGAAGACGATCGAGTCGACGAGCTTGATGATGGGAGAGGTGTCCTGCGTGATCCGGTCGATCGTGAGGGTCTCTTCCCCCTCCTCGTCCTCGGACACGAGCTGCATCCGGAAGTCCTCGGTGGCCTCGTCCAAGACCCGCTGCGAGGACTCGCTCTTCTGGAGGATGTCGGCGATCGCCGCCCGGCTGCCCACCTTCAGCTTCAGCGGCAGCCCGGCCAGCAGCTCCAGCTCGTCGAGCCGGACCACATCCGCTGGGTCGGCGCAGATGATCGTGAGGGACTTTTCGGTGCGCCGCTCCGGGACGAACGCGTAGCGCAGCATCCACTCGACCGGGATCGAGCGGAAGAGCTCCGCGTCCACGCGGAAGGAGGCCAGATCCACGTAGGGCAGCCCCAGCCGCTCGGCCAGGGTCTGCGCGTGCGCCTCCCCTTCCACCGCGGCGGCGAGCGCCTTGCCGTCGACGACGGCGCGGGTCGTGGACATCGGGACCTCCTCTACTCCTTCACCTGCGACATGATCCGGAAGATCGGCAGGTAGACCGAAAGGAGGATCGTCACGATGACGCCTCCCATGATGACGAGGATCACCGGCTCGACGAAGGAGATGACGCGCGCCAAGAGCGTCTCGATCTCCTCGTCGTAGAACTCGGAGACCGAGGAGAGCATCTCCTCGAGCGCCCCGGAGGTCTCGCCGACCTTGACCATTTCGATCGTGAGGTTGGTGAAGAGCCCGGTCTCCTCCAGCGCCCTCCAGAGCTCGCCCCCCTCCCGCACGCGGGGCACGACCTCGCGCACGCGCCGGGAGAGGAAGCGGTTGCCGATCGCGTCGGCCGCGTTCTCGAGCGCGGGCACGAGCGGCGTGCCGCCGCCGAGCAGCGTCGCGAGGCTGCGCGTGAACTGTGTGATGCCGAACCGGCGGAAGATTCCGCCGATGATGGGGATCCGCAGCAGCATCGCATCGCCCCACTCCGCGCCGGCCGGCGTCTTCAGCCACCGGGAGGCCGCCAGCGCGAGCGCCGCCGCGCCGCCGAAGATCCACAGGATGTTGTCCCGCAGGAAGCCGGCGATCCGGATGACGAGGACCGTCAGCAACGGCAGCTCCCCCCCGAACTCGCCGAAGAAGTCCTGGAACTTGGGGATCACGACGGTCATCAGAATCCCGATCAGGACGGCTGAGAGCAGGATCAGAATCGCCGGATAGACGAGGGTCGAGAGCACTTTTCGGGAGAGGGCGATCACGGTTTTCTGGTACTTCAGGTAGCGGCGCAGCACGCTCTCGATCTCGCCCGACT
>JBOGJK010000392.1:0-2640 GCA_050745345.1 Thermoanaerobaculia bacterium | reverse complement strand
GCGGTAGCCCTGCTCGATGTAGAGGTCGGCGATCGCGGAGCGGGTCTTCGCGATGTCCCGCAGCGCGAGCGGAGCGCCCTGCCGGATCTCCACCTTCTCCTCGCGGAGGCGGTCCCGGATCTGCGACGTCGAGAGCTTCTTGTTGCCCGTGAAGTCCACCGAGGAGATCGTCGGACGCTCTTCTAGGGTGACGACGAGCGTGACGCCGCCCGCGTCCCTCTCCGCCTCGACCGAGATGTTCTCCAGCAGCCCGACGTCCCAGAGCGACTGGAAGTTCGAGCGGATCCTCTCGGGGTCGTACGGGTCGCCGACCTTGACGCCCAGGTAGTGCGCGATCGTGTCGGGCGAGACCGTCTGGAATCCGACGACCCGGATGCCGACGATGCGCTCGGATGGGGCGGCGGGTTGAGCAGCCGGCGGGGCCTGCGCCCGGACGGACGCCGAGAGAAGCAGCGCGGGCAGACACGCCCGCACGATCCGCCAGGACCCGCGCTCACTCTTCCCGCGGTTCATGCTTTGATGACGCAAGCGAACTTCTTATCCTCCACCAGGGACGGATTATTCCCCAGACGAGCTCTCAGCTATCAGATCGGAGAGCTGAGAGCTGAGAGCTGAGAGCGGCCCGGCCTCAGGACTCGAGGCCGATCGGCTCGCTCTCCCTCGCCAGGACGCGCAGGCCCTCGGGCCCGACGCGGATCTCGATCGCGTCGATCCGGTCGTCGCGCGACTGGATCAAGAGCTCCGAGACCGGATCCTCGACGTGCTTCTGGATCGCTCGCCGCAGAGGCCTCGCGCCCATGTTCGGATCGTCGCCGCTCTGCGCGAGGAGCCATTCGACCGCCGCGTCGTCCACGTCCAGGGTCGCGCCCTTCTGAGCGAGCGTCACGTTGACGTCGTCGATCAGGAGCCGGCAGATCCGGGTGAGCTCTTCGCGACCGAGGGGGTGGAAGACGATCGTCTCGTCGATCCGGTTGATGAACTCGGGCGAGAAGTCCCGCTTCAACTCTCTCAGGACCAGGTCCTCGATCTCCTTCGTGCTCTGCGGCTCGCGGGAGCCTCCGAAGCCGAGGCGCGTCCGGCTCACCAGGTGCTTCGTCCCGATGTTGGACGTCATGATGATCAGCGTGTTCTTGAAGTCCACCACGTTTCCGTAGGAGTCGGTCAGGATGCCGTCCTCCAGGATCTGCAGGAGCAGGTTGGCGATGTCCGGGTGCGCCTTCTCGATCTCGTCGAAGAGGATCACGCTGTACGGGTTGCGCCGGATCCGCTCGGTCAGCTGCCCGCCGTCCTCGTGCCCGACGTAGCCGGGGGGCGAGCCGATCAGCTTCGAGACGGCGTGCTTCTCCATGTACTCGGACATGTCGAAGCGCACGAGCGCCTTCTGGTTCTCGAAGAGGAACTCCGCCAGGCGCCGCGCGACCTCGGTCTTGCCGACCCCGGAGGGCCCCAGGAAGATGAAGGAGCCCATGGGCCGGTTCGGGTTGTTCACGCCGAGGCGCGAGCGCCGGATCGCCTTGGACACGCCGACGATCGCCGCCTCCTGCCCGACGATCCGGCGGTGCAGGGCGTCCTCCATGTGCAGGAGCTTTTCCGCCTCCTCCATCTCCAGCGAGGCGACCGGAATCCCCGTCCAGGAAGAAATAATCTCCTCGATGTCCCGGCGCGTGACCTCCTGAGTGGCGTCGCTTCTCTCGGCAGTCTGCGCCTTGGTGCGCTCGATCTCCTCCTTGAGCTCGATCTCCCGCTCGCGCAGGAAGACCGCCTTCTCGAAGTCCTTGTCGGAGATCGCCTTCTTCATCTCCTTGACGATCTGGCGCGTCTCGAGCTCCAGCTTCCTCAGGTTCTGCGTGTCGGCCACGCGCTTCAACTTCACCTTGGCGCCCGCTTCGTCCAGGATGTCGATCGCCTTGTCCGGGAAGAAGCGGTCCGTGATGTAGCGGTTCGACTGGTAGACCGCGGTCTTGATCGCCTCCGCCGAGTAGCGCACCTTGTGGAACTGCTCGTAGCGGTCCTTGACCCCCTCCAGGATCTCGAAGGTCTCGCTCTCGGAGGGCGCCGTGACGTTGATAGCCTGGAAGCGGCGCAGGAGGCTGCGGTCCTTCTCGATGTATTTGCGGTACTCCTTCATGGTCGTCGCCCCGATGCAGGAGACCTCGCCGCGCGAGAGGGCGGGCTTCAGGATGTTGGCCGCGTCGAGCGACCCTTCGGCCGAGCCCGCGCCGATCAGGGAGTGGATCTCGTCGATGAAGATGATCAGGTCCGGGTTCTCGCGCAGCTCCCGGATGATTCCCTTCAGCCTCTCCTCGAACTGGCCGCGGTACTTGGTGCCGGCCACGATCAACGAGAGGTCCAGGGCCAGGATCTTTTTCTGCGCGAGGAATATCGGCACCGCGCCCTCGACGGTGCGGGTCGCCAGCCCCTCGACGATCGCCGTCTTGCCGACCCCCGGCTCCCCGAGCAGGATCGGGTTGTTCTTGGTGCGGCGCGACAGGATCTGGATGATCCGCTCCACTTCCTTCTCGCGGCCGATGAGCGGATCGAATCCGCCGCCCGAGGCGAGCTGCGTGAGGTCGCGGCTGTACTCGGCCAGAAACGGGAGCTCTTTCTTCTGCTTGGAGACCTCGCGCTCCTTGATGAGAG
>JBOGJK010000391.1:0-2315 GCA_050745345.1 Thermoanaerobaculia bacterium | reverse complement strand
GGCTGCTGGAGCTCCCATGGAACGTCACGACCACGGACAATCTGGACATCGCCAAGGCGAGAGACATCCTTGAGCGGGATCATTACGGGCTGGTGAAAATCAAGGATCGAATCCTGGAATACCTGGCGGTGCGCAAGCTGAAGGCGGACATGAAGGGGCCGATTCTCTGCTTTTACGGCCCGCCGGGTGTCGGAAAGACCTCGCTGGGGAAGTCCATCGCCGAGGCACTGGGTCGCAAGTTCATCCGGTTGTCGGTAGGCGGCATGCGCGACGAAGCGGAGATCCGGGGGCACCGGCGCACCTACGTGGGCGCGATGCCGGGCCGCATCGTCCAGGGGATCCACCAGGCCGGCACGTCGAACCCCGTCTTCATGCTGGACGAGATCGACAAGATCGGCTCGGACTACCGGGGAGACCCCTCCTCCGCCCTGCTCGAGGTGCTCGACCCGGAGCAGAACTTCTCCTTCCGCGACCACTACCTGAATGTCGCCTACGATCTGTCGCGGGTGCTCTTCATCGCGACGGCCAACATCCTGGATCCGATCCAGCCGGCCTTTCTCGACCGCATGGAGGTCATCCGCCTCTCCGGCTACACGCTCGAGGAGAAAAAGGCGATCGCGCGTCGGCATCTGATCCCCAAGCAGTTCGACGAGAACGGCATCACGGAAGCGAACGTCGAGTTCACCGACGGCGGCATCGAGAAGATCACCGAGGCGTACACCCGCGAGGCGGGGCTGCGCAACCTCGAGCGCGAGATCGGCTCGATCTGCCGGAAGGTGGCCGTAGCCGTCGCGAAGGGAAAGACGCGGCGCTACCGGATCACCGCCGCCTCCGTCGAAAAGATGCTGGGGCCGGCCAAGCACCTCGCCGACGAGATCCTGAAGAGGGACCAGGTGGGGGTGGCGACCGGGCTCGCCTGGACGCCGGTGGGAGGGGACCTGCTCTTCATCGAGGCTCTGGCGGTGCGCGGCAAGGGGGGGCTGCGCCCGACGGGGCAGCTGGGCGACGTCATGAAGGAGTCGGCGCAGGCCGCGATGTCGTATGCGCGCGCCAACGCGCAGGCGCTCGGCATTCCCGACGATTTCTTCGAGACGCACGACGTGCACGTCCACGTGCCCGAAGGCTCGATCCCGAAGGACGGCCCCTCGGCCGGCATCACGATGGCCGTGGCGATGGTTTCCGCCTTCACCCGGCGCCTGGCGCGGCGCGACGTCGCGATGACGGGAGAGATCACGCTGCGCGGCGAGGTCCTGCCGATCGGCGGTGTCAAGGAAAAGGTCCTCGCGGCCCGCCAGGCCCGCATCAAGACGATCGTTCTGCCCAGGCAGAACAGGCGCGACGTCGGCCAGATCTCCCAGCGCATCCTGCACGACCTCGAGTTCCGCTACGTTGACCGCGTGGACGAGGTGCTCGAGATCGCGTTGCTGCCAGCCTCCAGGGACGCCCTCGCGCCGCGCCCGGAGGAGCCGGCGGCGGCGCCGCGAGAGATCCCGGTGGAGGCGGCCAAGGCCGAAAGCGCGCGCGCCGGCCGGGCGCCGCGAACTTAGGGCCCGACTCGCCCGGCCCTTTTGGGCGTGCCCGGGCGCGCTTCTCGGAAATAATGGACGCGATGGCCGGGGAGGACGGCTTCGTGCGCCGGCTTGCGGAGGAGCTTCCCGCGTCGAGCCGCGTCCTCCTGGGACCGGGCGATGACGCCGCCGTCGTCGCCGCCGAGGCGGGACTCTGGGTCGCGACGACGGACCTGCTCGTGGAGGGGATCGACTTTCTGCCGGAGGAGGGCCCCGAGGCCGTGGGCCGCCGGGCGATGGCGGTCAACCTCTCGGATCTGGCCGCCATGGGGGCTCGACCCGAGTTCTTCCTGCTCTCGATCGCCTTCCCCGCGGCCAGAGGCGAGGCCTATCCGCTCGGGGTGGCGCGCGGCGCACTCTCGCGGGCGGAGCCGCTTGGCGCCGCTCTGGCCGGGGGAGACCTCTCGGACTCTCCGTGCGTCGTCGTTTCGATCGCGCTCTGGGGGCGGCCGGAGCGGGAGCCCCTGCGGCGCGGCGGCGCGCGGGCCGGGGATCTGCTCTTTCTCTCGGGCTCGACGGGGAGAGCGGCCGCGGGGCTCGCCCTGGCAAGAGCGCGCGCGCAGGAGGGCGAGCGCGCGCCCGGGCTGTCGGCCGAGGCGGAGGCGGAGTTGCTCGCCGCCTATCGGGACCCCGAGCCGCGCGTGCCCCTCGGCCTCGCGCTCGCGCGCGAAGGGTGGGCCACGGCGGCCATCGACGTCTCCGACGGGCTCGGCATCGACGCCGGGCGGCTGGCCCGCGCCTCGGGCC
>JBOGJK010000390.1:0-3243 GCA_050745345.1 Thermoanaerobaculia bacterium | reverse complement strand
CCCGTGGACCGGGTGACGGAGCTTCTCCGGACCCTGCAGCCCGCCCCGGCCGCCGTGGGGTAGAATCCCCGCTTTCTCGAAAGGGGGATCAGTGATTGGAGGAGGTAGGCCGATGAAATCTCTCTGGAAGCTCGGCGTCGTCTTGATGGGGATCGTGGCCGTCTCGGCCTGTTCGAGCATTGAAACGTCGATGGATTACAACCCGTCGGCCACCTTCGGCGGGTACAAGACATACGCCTGGAAGGACTTGCACGAGTCGCAGAACCAGCTGTTGGAGAACCGGATCAAGAGCTCGGTGGACGGCGCGCTCTCTTCCAAGGGCCTGCGCAAGGTCGACGCGGATCCGGATCTCTGGGTCGTGTATCACACGCGCCTTTCCGAGCAGACCCAGATCAACACCTACGACACCGGCTGGGGATACGGCTGGGGCTGGGGACGTTACGGGCGGGCGGGGATGGGCACGTCGACCGCGACGGTGCAGCAGATCCCAGTCGGCACGCTGATCGTCGACCTGGTGGACGCGAAGGCCAGTGAGCTCGCCTGGCGCGGCACCGCCACGAAGACGCTCGATCCGAGCGCATCGGCGGAGAAGAAGTCCGAGGCGGTCAACGCGGCGGTCCAGAAGATGTTCGCCGCCTACCCGCCGGGCGCCGGCAAGTAGAAGACGTAACCGTGTCGAACCGGCCGGCGGCCTCGGGGCCGCCGGCCTTTTCCGGTTTCGGCGGCCTCAGGGCGTCACGTGCTTTGGGAGCCCGCCGGTCAGCAGCCGGAACCCCTCCAGATACTTCTCGCGTGTCGTGCGGATGACCCCTTCGGGCAGCCGCGGCGCCGGCGGGTGCTTGTTCCAGCCGGTTGACTCGAGCCAGTCCCGCACGAACTGCTTGTCGTAGGAGACGGGGCTCTTGACCACGCGGTAGAGGGCAGAATCCCAGTAGCGGGAGGAGTCGGGCGTGAAGGCCTCGTCGATCCAGAGGAGCTTCCCCTCCAGGCGTCCGAACTCGAGCTTCGTGTCCGCCAGCAGCAGCCCCCGAGACTCCGCGTAGTCGCGCGCGCCGGCGTACAGCGAGAGGGTCGTCGCCCGAAGCCACTCGGACTCCTCCGTTCCGATCACGCTTGCCATCTGCGCGAAGGAGACGTTGACGTCATGGCCGTGCTCGCTCTTGGTCGCCGGCGTGAAGATCGGCTCGGGCAGCCGCTCGGCTTCCACCAGACCCGCCGGCAGACGAATTCCGCACACTTCACCGCTCTTTCGATACTCGGCCCAACCGGAGCCGGCCAGGTACCCCCGGGCGACGCACTCGAAGGGGACCACATCCGCGCGGCGGACCAGCACCGAGCGCCCCGCCAGCTGCTCCGCGGCCGGCTGGAGCTCCTCGGGGAACCGCTCGACCTCGGTCTCGATCAGGTGGTTCTCGACGGCGGCAAACTTCGCGAACCAGAAGTTGGAGAGCTGCGTGAGGATCTTGCCCTTGTCCGGCACGCCCGGCTGCAGGACGCAATCGAAGGCGGAGATCCGGTCGCTGGCGACCAGCAGCAGAGCGTCCCCGACGTCGTAGAGGTCCCGGACCTTGCCCCGGCGGGAGAGCCGGGCCACGGCAAGGTGCGTCTCGGTCACGTCCGGCATGGGGAAAGCCTTATAGCACGCTCGCCCGGCGCGCGTGCCCGGCAGCGCCGCGTGCCCGTCTGCTAATCTCTGCCGCCATGCAACTGGACCTCGCGACCTCCCTTCCTCGCGGCGCCGCGCTGCGCCGCATCGCGTTCCTGCCGGAGGCCGCCGACCCGTCGGCGGGCTCGCCGGATCGAGTGCGCGCCGAGCTCTCACGCGCCTGCCGGGCCGCGGGCTTTCGGGGAAAGGAGAAGCAGATCACGATGGTCGCCGGCAGGGACGGCCCGTGGATCCTGGTCGGGCTGGGCAAGGCGCCGTTGCCCGCGGGGCGGCTGCGGCGCGCCGTACGCCGGGCCGCCAAGGAGGCGCTGCGCTCCGGGGCCTCGAGGCTCGCCTTCCTCTTCGGCAAGGCGATCGCCGAGGCGCAGATCCGGGCGCTGCTGCCGCAGCTCGCCTCGCTCGACTACCGGTTCGACCGCTACCGGTCTCGGCGGCCCGACACGGCGGGCTCGGGAAAGGTCCGCGGCACGCTGCTCGTTGGGGACGCCCGCTCCCGGGGGGCGCTCGGCCAGGCGGCGCGCGAAGCGGGAGCGGTGGCGCAAGCCGCCGCCTGGGCGAAAGACCTCGGAAACACACCGGCCAACGATCTCGGGCCGGTCGAGTTCGCGGCCGAGGTCGAGGCGATGGGCCGGCGGCACGGCCTCTCCGTCCAGGTCTTCGACAAGAAGCGAATCGAGAAGGAGAGGATGGCGGGGCTGCTGGCGGTCAGCTCCGGCAGCATGCGTCCTCCGCGCTTCGTCATCGGGCAATACCGCCCCGCCGGCGCGAAGGGAACCGCCGTCCTCGTCGGCAAGGGGATCACCTTCGACTCGGGCGGGATCTCGATCAAGCCGGCGGCCTCGATGGGGGAGATGAAGTACGACATGATGGGCGCCGCGACCGTCTTCGCGGTGCTCCAGGCGGCGAGGCTTCTCGAGCTGCCCGTGCACGTAGTGTCCATCGCCCCCGTGACCGAAAACCTCCCTTCGGGAACCGCCTGCCGGCCGGGAGACATCCTGCGCATGCGCAACGGCAAGACCGTCGAAGTGGACAACACGGACGCCGAGGGGCGCCTGGTGCTGGCCGACGCTCTGACATACGCGGAGACCTTCCGGCCCGACGTGCTGCTCGACTTCGCGACGCTGACCGGGGCGGTCCTCGTGGCCCTCGGGTCCGAGTGCGCGGGGGTGATGACCTCCGACGACCGGCTCGCGCGGGATCTGACGGAGGCCGGCGAGACGGTAGGGGAACGCCTCTGGAGGCTTCCGGTCTGGGACGAGTACCTGGAGAACCTGAAGTCCGAGTGGGCCGACATGAAGAACACCGGCGGCCGCAACGCCGGCACGATCAACGGGGCGATCTTCCTGAAGCAGTTCGTGCCGAAGGGCGTCCCCTGGGCGCACATCGACTTCGCGGCCGTGGCCCACATGGAGAAGGAGCAGGCGGGCTACCCGGCCGGGGCGACGGGATTCGGGGTGGCCCTGGCCGTGGAGTTTCTGAAGCGCCGATTCGGCACCTGACGGGAGGAGCCGAGCGGCGGCCGCTCCGGCGGCCGTCCGCTGCAGCGACGACTCATTCGGGTTCGGGGTGGCCCTGGC
>JBOGJK010000389.1:0-1751 GCA_050745345.1 Thermoanaerobaculia bacterium | reverse complement strand
GTACGCCCAGAGCGCGAAGGACGCGCTCCGGCCCTTCCCGAGCTCGGAGGACAAGGAGACGCTGGTCCTGGTCGCGGATTTCGTCGTCGATCGCGATCGCTGACCCCCTCTCCCCACAGGGGAGAGGGCAGGGTGAGGGGCTTCGGGGTGAGGAGCTTCGATCCCGGCCGCGCGGCTCGCGGAGATCCCGGGGCCCGGCGGGGTGGCGTTGGAGGTGGCGGGGCGCCGCCTGCGCGGGCCGGTGGGCGCCTACGCCGAGGGCGGGGATGGGGAGCCGGCGGTCATCGTCGGCTCGACGGGCCGGCTGGAGATCTTCGTGAGAGCCGGCAGCGCGCGGGACAATCTGGGCGCGGGCCGCGGCGCGATCGTTCGCGTGCGGGGGGCCGAGTGAGGCGGCCCCTCACGAGCTGGCGGCCGGCTTGCTCCCAGTGGTCGGCTTGCTCGTCGGGGAAGCGGAGCGGCTGCCGCTCTCCGTGCTAGACTTACTCTCCGATGATGTCGTCGGCTTGGATTCGGCGCTTCCGCCGTCCCCCTTCGACGCCGATTCCTTCGACGCCGATTCTTTCGATGCCGATTCCTTCGACGCCGATTCCTTCGACGCCGATTCTTTTGACGTCGAGTCGTTTGCCTTCTTGCGGGACTCGGACGGGTAGTCGGTGACGTACCAGCCTGCGCCCTTCAGGATGAACGGCGTCGCCGACAGCAGCCGGTGGATCGGCCCTCCGCAGCGATCGCAGGTCACGAGCGCCGGTGCCGTGATGCGCTGCTTCACCTCGAAGACACGAGGGCAGCGCGGGCATTCGTATTCGTACGTTGGCATGAAACAAAGGAATACATGGCGGGCATGAGAGTGTCAAGGCGCGCGTCCGGGCTCGCGCTCTTGTGCGCGGCCGCGCTGCTGCCCGCGTGCGCGACGACGACGGCCGACGACGAGATCCGCAAGCTGGAAGCCCGAGCCTCCTACGAGGCGGGCGTCAAGAGCATCTCCGAGGGGCGGATCTCGCTCGGCCTGTCCTCCCTCCGGCAGGCCGTCGAGATCGAGCCCCGCAATCCGCTCTACCACAACGCGGTCGGCGCGGTGCTGCTCAATATCGGCCGTTACGCCGACGCGCAGGTGGAGTTCCAGAAGGCGGTGGAGCTGGATCCGACTTACGCCGACGCGTTCCACAACCTGGGCTCGGCCTACGCCGAGCAGGCCAAGTGGGAGGACGCGATCGGCGCCTACCGCCGAGCCCTGGCCCAGACCATCTACACCAGACCGGAGACCACCTACAACAACCTGGGCTATGCCTACTGGGCGCTCGACCGCCGCAAGGACGCCGAGGACGCGTTCCGCGCGGCGCTCCAGCTCGAGCCCAAGCTGGTGCCGTCGCATTTCTGGCTCGGGGTGCTGCTCCAGAAGGAAGGGCGGCAGGCGGAGGCGAAGGCCCACTTCCGGGCGGCCCGGGACCTCGAGCCGGCCTCCATGCTCGGGCGGCGGGCGGACGAGGTGCTGAAAGCGATGGGGGATGGAGGTTAAGTAGCTGTTTTAGTTGAAGGTAGTCCCTTTTTAGGCCCCGAGATTTTTTCTTGACCTGTAAACCGGGTTCGCGGTAAAAAGGTCACGCCTTTTCCTATTCTTTCCCCTGGGAGGTGACAGAGAAAAACACTCGTCTCTCCAGACGTACCGTCGTCGCGCGTATCGCAGGCAGTCAGCAAGCGCACGTTGCAGGAATGCATCGTCATCCACCTGATTGAGGAGAGTCTCAATG
>JBOGJK010000388.1:0-4920 GCA_050745345.1 Thermoanaerobaculia bacterium | reverse complement strand
GAATGAAGCCGGCGTACTGCGGATGGCGCACGTAAGCGTAGGGTCCCGTCGTCGCCAGCGTGCGCGACGCCTGCGCCGCGTAGAGGGCTTTCCAGGCCGCGGAGAGCAGGATGAATCCCCCGAGGATCAGAAGGTTGCTGAGGACGTGGATCGGGTTCCAATGCGGATTGCCCTTCCAGCCGAGCAGCGTCTCCCAGAGATGCCCCGACTCGTGCGAGAAGAGGTCGACGCCCGGATACCGCCGTGACAGCCAGCCCGACAGAAGATAGATCGTCAGGGGAAAACCGTACATCTCCGTGAACAGCGCGACGAGAAATGCCGAAAAGGCCCCGAAGGAGCGCCAGTCACGCTTCGTGCGCGGATGCGCGAAGCTGAAGGCGAAGATGATAAAGACGGCCGAGTTGATCAGGACGAGAGTCCAGAGGCCGTAGGCAGGCGCTGCGTGGCTCATGGCCGGCCTCCCGGCGAGCCGTCGTCAGGGCCCATCGGGGGGGTGACGCCCATGGGGGCCGTGTCCGCCATGCATCCAGAAATGAAGAAAGGGACAGGCGAGCAAGAGCAGGTAGGGTAAGAGACCAAAGAAGTGGGCCCGGTGCTCGCTCAGCAGGAAGAAAGCGGCGACCGCGAGAAGTCCGCAAAGCACCCAAACGAGCGCTGCCCGAGGCCGGCTGTGGGTTTGCGAAGAGTCGCCGGGATTCATGCGTCGAGACCTCTTTCCTCGTTCGAGGGCGATCTTTCGTTTGGGTCCTCTTGTGAGGGGAAATCGAGGAGCAGAGGGTTCCGCAACACGTGGGTCCGTTCCGCGCCGGGACCCCACCGGTGGGCCGTCTCGGAATCGGCGCGGAAGCGCGTGACCAGGGTTCGGAAGCCGCCGCCGGCCCCGAGGCTCTGGAACACTCGCCGCGGCGAGCCCCAATCGCACCAACCGGAGCCCGCCACGGGAAGGACCGCCAAACCTCCTGCCCGTTCCAGAATCGCCCGGCTGAAATTGGCGGGGGCCATCCGGGCGTAGAGGCGTTCGAGCATTTCATCCGCTCCGCCACGGCTGGCCGCAGCCGCCACGTAGGCCTCGAATTCCGCGGCGTGGCTGGGCAAGTGCCGCTTCGCGAGCTCCCAATAAGCGGCCACGCGCCCAACGGAAGCAAAGGTGTTCCAGAGAGCGCCCCTCTCGAAGAGCCTCTGGGCAACGGGTGCGGAGGGCTTCTCGACAAACCAGCTCACCGCGCGGGCCGCTCGAGGATCCGCCCAGGAAAGGGCCGGGCCTGGAAGAATCCATCCGTATTCGGTCTCGGCTGTGTCTGGCACGGCTCCAAGGAGCACGAGTCGGGCGGGTTCACGTTGTGCAAGTGAGGCCGCCCCGTGCGCTGCTTCGAGAAACGCTTCGGGTCGCGAGACGTGATGATCGGACGGAAAGATCGCGGCGCGGGCGGCGGGGTCTCGAGTCAGAACCCTCGCGAGCGGAAGGAGGATCCCGACCGCGGTATCGAGGTTGCGCGGCTGAATGACGAGCTCGACTCCCGGATACCGGGCAAGCTGCTGCCGGGCCGTGTCTTCGTGGGTCTTGCAGATGACGACCAGAATACGCTCGAAGGGCACGAGAGGCGCGATCCTCTCGATCGTCGTTTGAAGCAGAGAGCGATCGCCGGAAAGGACCGCGAACTGCTTTGGGATGCCGGTTCCGTAGAGGGCGCGAGTGAGCGGCTCGAGCCGTCTTCCCTGCCCGCCAGCAAGAACGACCGCCCAGAGACGCGTCCGATCATCGGCTGGCGCCGCCACGGCGGCCGATCGACCGCTGCGTGGGATAGATTTCTTGCTCATTGCCGTAATTCGGTCATCGCTGGAAAACACTTTTGGGTGACGAACGGGTCGCGGCATCCCTCGATGAGCGAAAAGCGCAGATCTCGCAAGACCGATCCGATGCCCGGCATCCGCTCCGCGGAGCCTCGCGAGAGAAAACCGGCGCAGATCGTTGTGTCTGTTGATCTCACCGCCCCTCCGCTTCTTCTGCTCTCTCCTACCAGCCCGTCCGATGGGTCGCGAAGACTGGAATCTCAAGGATCCGACCCGAGCGAATGACGGTGAGGGTTAACTGGTGACGCTCGCCCGGCCGCGCCTCCGACACCGGCGGTTTTCGCAGCCAGTCGAGAACCGGGACTCCGTCAACTTTGAGGACGACGTCCCCGCCGAGAAGGAGATGGTCGCTCCCGACCTGGATGGGGACCTTCCCTCCTCGGAGCCCGGCCAAGTCCGCCGGCCCCCCGGGCGTCACCACTTGGACGAGCAGACCGCCAGGTTCGGAGACGTTCAGGACGGGGGCCGAGGCGTCGCTGAGCGGCACTCCCGAAAAGCCGAGCCATACGCAAGGATCAAGGCCCAGAATCTTCTTCACGACGTTGATCGCGAGGCCGAAGCCGAGTCCCTCCGACCCGCCTTCCCGGGTCAGGATGGTCTGCGCGATGGCGATGACCTCTCCCCGGCTGTTGAACATCGGTCCGCCGGAGTTGCCCTCGTTGATCGCCGCATCGGTCTGAATAACCTCGGCTTGGACGCTTCCGCCGAAGACATGGCCTACCGGATGGCGCCCGCTGACGATACCGACGGAGAGGGAGTACTCGATCCCGAATGGATTACCGATCACATAGACGGTTTCCCCTTTTCGCACCCGGTCCGAGTCTCCCAGTCTGGCCGGGACGAGAGGAGAACGGCCTGCATCGACCCTCAGGAGGGCGAGATCCGCCGGTTCGTCGGAGAAGACAATGCGGGCCGGGAGGGGCTCTCCGTCTTTCGTCTTCACGCGGGTTCTGTCCGCGCCTGTGACGACGTGAGCAGCCGTCAGTACCAGACCGTCCGCGGAAAGGACAACGCCGGTACCGAGTCCCTCGGAGGGCTGGAGCGTCAGGAGCTGCTTCTCGTGTGAGATCTCACGGCCTTCTGTCAGTACCACCACGACCGAGCGCTCGAGTCGCGGGATGAGCTCGACTCGCCGGGCTTCATCATCGGAGCCCGAGAGCGCGCATGCGGCTCCCGCCGTGGAGAAGGCGAGAATCCAGGCGATTCCCGCCCTTTTCGCCGCGCCGGGTCTCATGACGACGCCTCCTTTCCAGGCGAGGGGTGATCCGCCTCCGGATCGGGTCCCACTTCGCGGGAAAACTGAAGCCGTTCCTCGCTCTCGAAAGCTCTGCGAACACGATCCATCGAGGCCAGAAGCGACCGGATCCTTTGCTTTCCGGAGGGAGTGACGAAGTCGCGCGCCTGGAGGTCACTCGCGATTCCCCGAATGTCCTTCAGTGGCTCGCGCAGCTCGTCCCGAACGTTCTTCAAGGCGAGCGCGATGCCCGCGCGCCTCTCGGCGACCACCCACTGATGCACCTGTCTTTCGAGCCCCGGCCCCAGGTCTTTGATCGCGGCTGCAAGCCCTTCGAGCTCCGAATCCGTCGGCGGCAGAATCGGGAGCCAGCCGCCTCCCTTGCGCATGTGATCGACCTGGTGCGAGATCTTCTGAAGGGGAGCGACCAGCCGGCGCCGGAGGATCCATTCGGTCCCCGCAGTGAGGGCGGCCAGCGCGAGAACGCCGTGGAGGATGTGGATCGCCGCCGCGCGGCGCGTGGCCTCCTGGAGGCGCTGCGGATCGCTCCGGTAACGGAGCTCGAAGGGACCTTCGTGCAGCGAGATTTCCCTTGCGGCGAGAACTCCGCTCGCCGGCCGCGCGGAATCTTGTCCCGACGCCCGTCGGTCGACAGGGGCCAGTACCAGGTCGGCCCCGGTTGCCCGCAGGAGCTCCCGGATCGACGCGAGGCGCGAGGCCGCGGACTCGAAGGAGGCCTGGAACTCCGGCATGTCGGCGAGGTGCGCCAGCAGCCCCCGGGCCTGTGCGGTCTCGGTCCGAATGAGCTCACGGCGCTCTTGGAGGATTCCGGCTCCCGTGAAGGCTGCGAGCGTGAGGCCAAAGACCGCGATGGTCCAGCCGTTCAATCGCAGCCGGAGGCTTCGGCGCCAGGCGGGCCGATTCGGGGTCTCGGCCGATTCACCAGTGCTCTGGTTCATGACCATCCCCCTCCCATTGGAGATTGAGAAGCGGTTCCGGAAGGCATCGCGCCCGCCAGAACTCGTAGAGGATCGGCCGGGAGAACGATGGCCCAGGGCAGAGCCTGTTTCGTTCCCGTCATGATCCTCTCCCTCTGACGGGGCCCCGCGATCGGGGCTTGAGGGTCGGAGCTCTTGGATGTCTCCGGCGGGGCCTGCCCTCCTGGCGTCTCTTCTTCGCCGGGCGTTCGCCGAAGTGCCCGGGCCCCTCCAGGAAGCGGAGGAGACAGCCGTAGCCGCAGAAAGGGATCAGCCTTGTGCCGACAGCGAGAAGGGCGGTGCTGCGGGCGATCGTTCTCCCGCAAACGGGGTCCTTGTCCTCCGGCGGCCGGCGCCGGGAGCCGCTCGATGAGTGTGTTCTCCGACGCTCTCTTGAGGCTGTCATGCTCGGCTTCTCCTCGCGTGGTCACGGGCCCGAAGGGGCCTCGCAGGGCACCCCGGTGACGCCGATGAGCGGCCCGATATTCAAGACGCCTGACCCTGTCAGTCATTACAGCCTCTGGCGCGCCCCTGCGGGCGCCCGCCTCCTTTGCGGGCAGTCGCAGTCGAGACAGCCGCGTTCGAAGCAGGGACCGCAGATCTTCAGCAGCTCCCGGCGCAGCGCCTGACGCGCGCGATGGGCGCGGACCCGAGCATTGTTCGCCGTGATCCCGAGTCGCCCTGCGAAGGCGCCGGCGTCGATCCCCTCGACCTCCAGACTCCAAAGGACCTGCCGGTAGTCCCCTTTGAGGTTCGCGAGGGCAATCCTCACGCAGCCGCAGGCCAAGGCGGGGAGGCTGTCCTCCTGCCGCTGGCTGCGCAGGGCGGGGGCCAGGGCTGCGAGGGCGAGCCTTGCGG
>JBOGJK010000387.1:0-1619 GCA_050745345.1 Thermoanaerobaculia bacterium | reverse complement strand
GCCCGGCCCCGATCCGTCGCGTCTCTACCGGATCCTGGCCTCGGAGAGCCGCATCGGGTTCTCGATCTCCAAGTGGCGGATTCTCCGTAAGGAGGGACGGTTCCGAGATTTTCGGGGCGAAGTCTCGATCGATTGGAAGAGCCCCTCGGCTTCCCGTATCGACGTGACCATCGAGGCCGCCAGCCTCGATACGCACGACCGCCATCGCGACGAGACGGTCCGATCCGACGACTTCTTGGACGCCGCGAGTCACCCGACGCTGCGCTTCGAAAGCCGGCGGATCTCCCCGCTCGGCCGGGGGCTGTACGAGGTCGCGGGCGATCTGACCATTCGGGGCGTCACGCGGAGCGTGAAGGCGCCCGTCCGGGTCACGCCGGGCGCCCGGCCGGCTTCGGTCATGCGCTTTGCGGGCAGCTTCCGCATCCGACGCACCGACTTCGGTGTGAACGGAACGCGGTGGAGCGGCGGGAAGGCGATCCTGGGAGACGAAGTCACAATCGCGCTCGACCTCGTCGCCGTCGCGACAACCGAGACGAAGGCCTCGCGATGAGCCGGGGAGTGGTCGCGGTCCTGCTGGCCGGCTGGGCGCTGTCGACGGCTCTGCCCCCGAGCGAACCGGGCCCGCGCGAGAACCGCGGCGCGCCGGGCCCGGTCCTGCAACTGGCGCCGGAAGGGGAACCGGGCCGGCGCCTCCTCGTCGCGGGCCGCGTCTTCTCGGAGGACGGCACGACGCCTTTGCCGGGCATCACGATCGACGTCCACCAGACGGACGCTCGAGGAGACTACCGTCCGAACCTGCTCGGCCGCGCGCGCCTGGCCGGCAAGCTCGTCACCGGGCAGGAGGGTCAATTTGAGATCTGGACCATCGAACCGGGCAGCTATCCCGGCCGCGACATCCCGGCCCACATCCACTTCAAGGTCTTCGGGCCCGGCGTCTCGGAACAGTTCCCCGACGACGAGTGGTTCGAAGGAGACCCGCTCCTGACTCCCGCGCTTCGGGCGCGCGTCCGAAGCAACGAGGGCCGGTTCTCACCGATCTGTCCCCTCGGAGTCGATCCCGACGGAATCCGCCGCTGTGTCCGCGACTTCCGGATTCGCCGATCAGGCGTCTGAGGGCCGGACGGCGACGAGATCCGACTCCACCGGATAGCCCGCCTCGGCCCAGCCCTCCAGACCTCCGGCGAGCGGCCGTACGAGCGTGAATCCCTTGTCGATCAGCGCGTGGGCCACACGGGCCGCCGTGGCCTCGTTGGGTCAGGTGCAGTAGAGGATGATCTCCCGGTCCGGCGGGAGCTCCGAGAGCCGCGCATCCAGCTCCGCGGCCTCCATGACGGTCGCCCCGGGAATCCGCCGGGGGTCCCGCAAACGCGCGCCGGACGTGCGCACGTCGACCACGACGGGCGCTTGCCCGCCGTCGATCAGGCGCCGCAGCTCCTCGGCGCTGATGCGGGCCATCCGCAGCACCTTGTAGAAGCGGCGCCGCTGCCACCACTTGAACGCCACGAAGAGGGCGAGCGCGGCGCCCAGGAGCACGAAGGCGCGGCTGCCGATGGAGGCGAGAAGCGCCAGCGCGCGGTCGACGGCCCCGTGGAAGAGCATCCCGCCGAAGACGCCCGCTC
>JBOGJK010000386.1:0-3752 GCA_050745345.1 Thermoanaerobaculia bacterium | reverse complement strand
CGATGACGTCGTGCGTGAACGCCGCGCCGGAGGGAGGAAAAACGAGGAACCGAACCGGGGGGAGCGCCGGCGCGGGCGGGCGCAGACGCGACAGGACGAACGCCGCGGCGAGCACGACCGACAGGGCCGCGGCCACGATCCAACCGAGGCGCCGGCGGGGCGCCGCGGCGAGAGTGCCGGGGGACGGGGCGGCGCCCGCGGCGATCCACTCGATCTCGCTTGCCAGATCGGTCGCGCTCTGCCACCGGCCGTCGGGCTCTTTGGCGAGGCACTTCTTCACCAGGCGGTCGAGGCCCGGGGGAGCGAGGGCCTGGACCGAAGAAACCGGCGGCGGCTCGGAGGACATGATCGCGGTGATGAGGGACGCGTGGCTCGTGCCGTCGAAGGCCTTGCGGCCCGTCGCCATCTCGTACAGCGTTGCGCGGAACGCGAAAATGTCGGAGCGCGCATCCGCCTCCTTGCCCTCGAGCTGCTCCGGCGCCATGTACTGGAAGGTCCCGAGGATCGTGCCCTCCCGGGTCAGATTGGCCTGCGTGGGCAGAGAAGTCAGGCCCTCACCCCCGGCCCCTCTCCCGGGGGGAGAGGGGAGAGCCTTGGCCAGCCCGAAGTCGAGAAGCTTCACGCCCGACTTCGTCAGCATCACGTTGGAAGGCTTCAAGTCCCGGTGCACGATGCCTTGCCGGTGCGCCTTGTCCAGCGCATCCGCGATCTCCACACCGAACCGCAGCGTCTGCTCGAGCGGCAGGGCTCCTTTACCCAGACGCTCCAACAGCGTCTCCCCTTCTAGGTACTCCATCACGAGGTACTCGGCCTCGCCCTCGCGCCCCACGTCATAGAGCGCACAGATATGAGGATGCGAGAGCTGCGAAATCGTCTTCGCCTCCCGCTCGAAGCGCTGGCGAACCTCCGGAGACGCCGAGAGATGCTGCGGAAGAACTTTGACCGCGACCGTCCTGTCGAGCCGCGTGTCCCGCGCCCGGTACACCTCCCCCATTCCCCCAGCGCCAAGGGGTGCCCCGATCTCGTAGGGCCCGAGGCGCGTGCCCGCCGCGAGCGTCATTGCTTCTTCAGCTCCGCCGTCCAGTTCGTCACGAGCGTGATGGGCGAGAGCTCCTGCGGCAGGCCGCTCGCAACCAGGAACCGCCTGCCGTCCTTCGCCACGTCGTATCGAAAGCTAAACCCCATGCTCCTCGTCTGAAAGAGCGGCTGGATGGCGCCTACCTCGAAACTCGCGCCGCCGGTCTTGACCTGCGCGGCCATGAGCCGGTTGTCGGGCGCGAAGAAGAAGAGCTCCTTGCCGTCTCGGCTCCAGCGCGGCTCGCTTCCCCCACTCTGGGAGACCTGCCAGCGGCCGCCCGGGCCGGGAAACGCCGCGACGTAGATGTCGAAGCGTCCCGACTCGTCCGACATGTAGGCGATGTAGCGGCCGTTGGGCGAGAACTGGCCCATCTGCTCAAGAGCCGGCGTCACGGCGAACGGCTGTGGCGTGCGATCTCCCGTCAGCGGCAAGACCCAGAGATCGTCCCGTTCCTTCTTTCGCTTTTGATACAAGAGAAGGCGGCTGTCCGGAGAAAAGCTCAGAGGGACCTCGAACTCCACCGGATCCGACGCGAGCTTCTCCTCCGCCCCCGACCCGCCCGTGGGCTTCCAGAGGATGTCGTAGCCGCTCCCGCCCTGGTACCCCGCGTTGTAGGCGATTCGGCCGCCGTCGCGTGACCAGGCGGACCAGAACTTGTCGCCCGGGCCGGTCGTGAAGCGGCTCCGAGTGCCGGGAGCGAGGTCCATCATCCAGATGTCGGCAAACCCCGTGCGCAAGTCCACGATGGAAGCCGTGGCCCTCGTCCCGTCGGGCGAGATCTCGGGGTCGCCGCCGTTGAAGAACTGCGCCGGCTCTCCCACGGTTCCGAGCACCGCGCCGCTGCGATCGATCCAGCGCAGCGCCGAGAGCGTCTGCCCCTTTCCTGTCTGGTAGACGAGGACTCCGTTGCGCGAAGCGGAGAAGACGCCGCGGCTGAACCGGGTGTCCATGAGAACGTCGGACGCGACCGTCACCGGCTCGCCCTGGACGGCGAGGCGATCCAGGTCGAACGCCTGCGCGACGAGCGCGCCCTCCCGCACGTAGAGGATGTGCCCCGAAGCGTAAACAGCGTTCGAGGCAACGTTGACGACGAGCTTCGACTCCTTCGAATCGAGCGACCCCACGCGGATCTCCGGGTTGGCTCCACCCCCCGCGCCGCTGCGGCGCAGGAGATAGAGAAAATGTTTGCCGTCGGGGAGGAAGTGCGCGTAGCGATGGGTCGCGTCCTTCGGGCCGAAGACCGTCGCCTCGGTCACCTTTCCGCCCTCGGCCGAGACGCGGTAGACCGGGCCGCGCGCGCCGGGCGTGAACAGGATCACCCCGTCGCGGTTCCAGGTTCCGCCTCGGCTCTCGGTCCCTTCCGCCAGCGTGAACACCGGACCGCCGTTGACGTCGATCTTCTTGAACGAGCGGTCCGCGAAGAAGCCGATGAACCGCCCGTCCGGGGACCAGAACGGTCTCTGCGCTCCCTCGGTCCCCGCGAGCGGCCGAGCCGCGGACTCGGAAAGCGCCCGAACCCAGAGGAGGTTCGGTCCCTCTCCCTTGCGTGCCGTGAAGACCAAACGCGTCCCGTCCGGCGAGATCTCGACCGGCCCCGCATCGATCCATGTCGAAACGAACTCGGCGCCGTCCGGCGGCAGGATCGACGCGCGGATGACTGCGGCGGTACTCGGCGCGCGGCGAGCGAGCACGAGCGCCGAAAGCGCGATCGTCGTGAGCGCCAGGGCCGCCGCGACGAGCCAACCGAGCCTTCCGCCTCGCCCGCGGGAGGAGGAGACGGCTGAGGCGGCGCCGGCTCGCAATCCCTCGCCGATCCAGCCGAGCTCCCGCTTGATGTCGGCTGCGCTCTGCCAGCGGTCTTCGGGATCCTTGGCCAGGCACGTCTTGACGACGCGGTCGAGCGCCGGTGGCGACATCGGCTGGACCGCCGAGATGGACGGCGACTCGCCTGTCATGATCGCGGAGATCAGCGACGCCTGGCTCGTGCCGGAGAACGCCTTTCTCCCCGTCGCCGTCTCGTAGACCACGGCGCCGAAGGCGAAGATGTCGGTGCGGGCGTCGGCTTCCCTGCCCTCCAGCTGTTCGGGCGCCATGTACTGGAAGGTCCCCAGGATCGTCCCTTCCTGTGTGAGCCCCTGCTGCGTCGGTAATGCCGTCAGACTTCCCTTCGGCGCGGCCGGCGCCATTGCCTTGGCCAGCCCGAAGTCCAGAAGCTTGACCCCCGACTTCGTGATCATCACGTTGCCGGGCTTTAAGTCCCGGTGCACGATCCCCTGCCGGTGCGCCTTGTCCAGAGCGTCCGCGATCTCGACACCGAAGCGAAGCGTCTGCTCGAGCGGCAGAGATCCTTTACCCAGACGCTCCAACAGTGTCTCCCCCTCCAGGTACTCCATGACGAGGTACTCAGCCTCGCCCTCTCGTCCGACGTCATAGAGAGCGCAGATGTGCGGGTGCGAGAGCTGAGAGATCGTCTTCGCCTCCCGCTCGAAGCGCTGTCGCAGCTCCGGAGATACGGAGAGGTGTTGCGGCAGGACTTTCACCGCCACGGTCCGCTCGAGCCGCGTGTCCCGGGCTTTGTAGACCTCCCCCATTCCCCCCGCGCCGATCGGCGCGAGAATCTCGTAGGGGCCGAGTCGGGCACCCGAGGTCAGGGCCACGGCGGCCACGAGGATAC
>JBOGJK010000385.1:0-2975 GCA_050745345.1 Thermoanaerobaculia bacterium | reverse complement strand
GGGCGCGTCCTCCCGGGTCTGCCGCGTCGCCCAGAGGTACGCCGTAAAGGCCGCCGCCGCCGCGTCGAGCTGGTCCTCGTGGATGGCGTCGCATCCGACCGGCAGCTCCATGCCCTCCGCGCGCAGGATCTCGAAGCGGCGCCGGCGCACGGCCTCGGGGCGGCCGGCTCGCTTCCGGTCCTTCAGGCCCTCCCAGAGCTCCGAGGGCCTCGCCTGAACGATCTCCGTCGCCTCCCGCGCCGCGCGGCCGAGCAGCCCGTGCCCGCGCCTCACCAGCAGCTCCGAAATCGTCGCGGCATCCTGCTCTCCGGCGGCCACCGTCAGCACGAACCCCTCGCGTTCCACCTCGGGAGGCAGCAGGCCCCACCCGCCCGGGTCGTAGCTCCAGGTGGAGATCCGGCAACGCCGCCACCGGTCCATCTGACAGACGATGACGGGACTTCCCGGCGCGGGCGGCCCCGAAACGGCCACGCCCAGGAACCACCGCCGCGTGGCCGGGTCGAGCAGCTCGTGCCGCTCGGGCGCCGCCACACCCGCACCCGCCGTCGCGGCCTGCGCCAGCCGCTGCAACCCGTCGTAGGCCGCGTACTTGAAGCTCTCGGAGAGTGTCGGGAAGTTGAAGACGGCGTCGAGAAAGACGTCGATCGGCCCGCCGGAGGCCATCACCAGCATCGGGACGTGCACGAGCTCCGTCGCATGCTCTCCCATGATGTGGGCGCCCAAGAGCTTCCGGGTCGCCGGGTCGAAGACGAGCTTGACGAAACCCTCGAAGTCTCCGGTGATCTGCCCGCGGGCGCTGTTCTCGAAGCGGGCGCGGCCAACCTCGTACGGGACCCGGTTCTTCCGGAGCTCCTGTTCCGAGGCGCCGACCGTCGCGACCTCGGGGATCGAGTAGATGCCGTACGGCAAAATCGGAGCGATCTCCCTCTTGTAGGTGATCCCGAAGGCGTGGCACATCGCCACGCGTCCCTGCTCCATCGAGGTGGAGGCGAGGCCCGGGAAGCCGATCACGTCCCCGACCGCGTAGACGTCGGGCGCGGAGGTGCGGAAGTGCTCGTCCACGGCGATGTGCCCCCGCTCGGTCAGCGCGACGCCGAGGCGCTCCAGGCCCAGACCCTCGGTGTTGCCGCGACGCCCCGCCGAGAAGAGGACCTTGTCCGCGCGCAGGCGGGTGCCCGACTTCAGGGCCAGCCGCAGCGCGTTGGTCTTGCGCCCCGCCGCCCGCTCCACGGACTCGACTGCGTCCCCGAGCTGGATCTCCGCTCCCATTCGTTCGAGGGAGAGCTGGATCCCCGCCGAGAGCTCCTCGTCCACGCCGGAGAGCAGCCGCTCCCTCCCCTCCACCAGGGTGATCCGCGTGCCGAGAGCCGCGAAGAGGCAGGCGTACTCGGTCCCGATCACGCCTCCGCCGACGACCGTCATCGAGACGGGTACGCGGTCGAGATCGAGGATCCGGTCGCTGTCCACCACGTCGGGGTCCCGCATGTCGATGCCGCGGGGCGCCATCGGGGAAGACCCGGTCGCCACGAGGAAGACGCCGGCGGTCAGGAAGCGGTCCGCCGCCCCCGACGTCGCCGAAACGCGCAGCAGCCCGGGCTCCTCGAAGGAAGCCTGTCCGGTGTAGAGCGCGATCCCGTGCCGGTCGAGATTGCGCCGGATCTGCCGGGTCTGGCGGTCCTCGACGTCGTGGAGCCGGCCGACGAGCTGCCGCAGGCTCTTGCGCCGGTCCAGGCGCAGGCTCATCCCATAGAGCTCCCGGCGCCGGAAACCGGTCAGGTAGAGGGCGGTCTCCCGAAGCGTCTTGGACGGGAGCGTGCCGGTGTGCACGGAGGCGCCGCCCACCTCGGGCTCACGCTCGACCAAGGCCACGCGCTTGCCGAACCAGGCGGCCTGGGCCGCCCCCTTCTCGCCGCCCGGACCGGATCCGATGACGACCAGATCGAAACGCTCGGGTGCGGACGGCGGAGCCGGCATCAGCGGCCCCGATCATAAAATGACCGCAATGCTCCGGCGCCTGGCGGCACTGCTGCCGAAGATGCTGTTCGTCTTCTATTGCACCGCCGTGGGCGTCTACCTGCTGCTGCGCCCCTGGGCGTCCGCGCGCTTGCCGGCCCTGCCTCCCTCCGGATTCTTTCGAGGCTTCGTTTCCGGCCTGGGACTGATCCATCTCGCCGCGGGCCTGGCGGACCTGCGGGTCCTTTCCCGGCAGCTCCACGCTCAGCTGGAAGGGCCGTGAAAGCCCTCTACGTCACCGACCGCGCGGCCGCGGGCGACGAGCGCCTCCGGGAAGTCCTCGGGGCGCTCGCCGGCGCCCCGTCGCTGACGGTCCAGCTTCGGGAGAAGGAGACGCCGGACCGCGAGACGCTCGCCTGGGCGCGCCGCTGCCGCGAGTGGATCGGCCGCGCGGTTCCCCTCTATGTCAACGGCCGCTTCGACATCGCGATCGCGGCGGGCGCCGACGGCGTACACCTGCCGGCCGACGGTCTGCCCCTTTCCCGCGTGCGCGCCAACACGCCGCGGGGGTTCCGGGTCGGCGTCTCGACTCACTCCCCCGAGGAGGCCCGCCGCGCGATCACCGAGGGCGCCGACCTCGTGGTCCTCGGCCCGATCTTCGAGACCCCTTCGAAGCGGGCCTTCGGGCCGCCGCTGACCCCTGGGGCGCTGGCGGACCTGCCGGCCTGCCGCGAGCACCGGACCGAGGTGTATGCCATCGGCGGGGTGACGGAAGAGACGATCGACCGGCTCGAGCCGTATCGCGACCGGTTCTCCGGTGTGGCCGGCATCCGCCTCTTCCAGGACGCGGCCGACGCGAAGGCGGTCGCCCTTCGGATCTTGCAGCGATGACGGCCGCAGGAGAGACGGCGCTGCGGCCGGCGAGACCCCTGGCTGCCCCGGCGGCATCGCACGCTTCTTCGGCCTGCGCTTCACGAGATCGGCGGGGTTCATGGGAGTCTTGATCGGGATCGATCTGGCCG
>JBOGJK010000384.1:0-2496 GCA_050745345.1 Thermoanaerobaculia bacterium | reverse complement strand
GTCCTTCGCGTAAGTCTCCTCGCAGCCGATCGACTTGCGCTCGCGGTTGGGCTCGACGGGGCGGTCGTCTTCTCCGAAGGCGAGGCGGCGCAACCCCTCCGCCCAGCTTCCCACCGCGCGCTTCAAGACTTCGGGATCCGCCGTCCGGACATCCACCAGACGCTCGATCCCGGCGGCCCGCAGTTTCTTCGCGGTCACGGGTCCTACTCCCCAGAGGGCATCCACCGGCAGCTTCTGCAGAAAGCTCTCGATCCGCTCCGGGGCGATGACGGTCAGACCGTCCGGCTTCTTCCAGCCGGAGGCGATCTTCGCCAGGAACTTGTTGGGCGCGACACCGGCCGAAGCCGTGAGGGAAACCTCCTCGCGGATGCGCTGCTTGATCCGTCGGGCCACCTCGACGCCCAGCGGCAGTCCCCAGGCGTTCTCCGTCACGTCGAGGTACGCCTCATCCAGCGAGAGCGGCTCGACCAGCGGCGTCACACTCCGGAAGATCGCGAAGACCCGGCTGGAGACCTCGCCGTACTTGCGGAAGTCGGGCGGAACGATCGAAAGCTCGGGACAGAGCCGCACGGCGCGGGCCATCGGGATCGCCGAGCGCACGCCGAACTTCCTGGCCTCGTAGCTCGCGGCGCAAACGACGCCGCGGCTCTGCGGGCTGCCGCCCACCGCGACGGGCCGGCCGCGCAGAGTCGGATCGTCCCGCTGCTCGACCGAGGCGTAGAAGGCATCCATGTCCACGTGCAGGATCCGGCGAACTGCGGGCTCGCTCACGGCTTCTCGCGCCGGCCGAAGACTTCGGGCCAGTTCATGACGAGTTGGAGCTGTGTCACCGACTGGCGCTTCATCTCGCCCGGTTTGACGAAGAGAAACCGCTTTCCGTCGGGAGAAATGGCGTACTGACTCGGGTAGTCCTCGGAGGCCGCCGACAGATATTGCGTCGTCTTCAGGAGGAGTCGCGGAGCCGAGGCGGCCAGGACCGGAGACCGGGTGATCCTTGCGGCCAGGAGGTCCTCGGTCGCGGAGCGGAAGAAGAGCTCGCTGCCGTCGGGCGACCAGAGGGGCTCACTGCCGCCGTCGCTGCCCGAGATCTTGATCCGTCCTCCCGGGCCGGGGTAGGGGCGCACGTACACTTCGGGCTTTTTGCCGGACTCCTCGGCGGTGTAGGCGATGAGGCTGCCGTCGGGAGAGAAGGAGGGACCGTACTCCTTGAAGGGCGTCTCGAACCACGCCCGGCGCTCCCTCTTTCCGTCAAGGTTGAGAAGCCACAGGTCGGTCCCCTCGATGGTGGCGGACACGGCGGCGTAGGCGAGCGTGCGGCCATCTGGCGAGACGCTCGAGGGGAACTCCGGCACCTCTCCCGGCGAGAGCGCCTCGGGCGAGCCGCTGCCGTCGGCGGCCTTCCAGTAGAGACGGGGCCATCCCTCGTCGAACGAGGCGAACACGATCCGCCGGGAATCGGGAGTCCAGGTCTGGTTGAAAGAACGCCCGGCCTCCGGAAGGAGAGGCGAAAGCACGTTTCGCGCAAGGTCGTAGATGAAGATGCTCTCCCGCGCGCCTTCGGTGACCAAGAGGGCGACGGTCTTTCCGTCGGGCGAGAGGATCGGACTGTTGTAGTTCCCCGGCGCGAGCAGGAGGGGCTCCTCGCGGCCGGCGTGGTCCACCCACACCAGCGTGGCCGTCCTCAGCCGCTCCGGTTCTCCAGCGACATACGTTAGCAAGCCGGCGGCGGCCGCCAGGTAGGGCGCTCGGGCGACGTCGGCGACCATCACGTCGCCGGGCAGCGCGAAGTGAGGGCCGGATGGCTCGAAGGTCCGCGGGTCGCAGGGAGCTGCGAGGACCGAGCCGCCCCGGACGAAGATCAGATGCCCGGGGGGCGCGAACTTCCCGGCGGAAATGTCCTGGAGAACCACACGGAGCTTGCGGCTCGCGATGTCCAGCACCGCCAGGTTCGACCTCTCGTAATCCTGGAAGTCCTTCCCCGCCCGGACGACGACGAGTAGCTGCGAGCCCCCCGGCAGGACCTGAGGAAAGACGTGCGCGCGCTCCCCGGCCTTGCGGTCGGGCGTCGTGAAGGGCTCGGGGTTTCCGCCGGAGGAGCGGACGCGCTGGAGGCCGGCGTTGACGATTCCGAAGTAGATCCAACCGTCGGGCGCCCAGGTCCCGCCCATGGTCACCGGGGGCACCTCACAGACAATCGAGGGCGCCCCGCCGACGAGGGCAACCTTCTTCAGCTCCCTGGCCGTGAAGAAAGCCAGCCACTCCCCGTCCGGTGAGAAGAAGGGGTTGAAGCCAAAGTCCGTCCCGGGGATGGGGTCTGTCTCCGCCCGGTCGAGAGCGCGCACGTGAAGACGAGCCTTGCCGTCGCGGAGTGCGAAAACCAGACGCCTTCCGTCCGGCGAGAAATCGATCGAGGGGTGGAACGGTCCAGTGGTAAGGGTCATGCCGGGCGGCAGTGTCAGGGTCGCGCGGATGGGAGCGGGAGGGGCGGGGCCGGGG
>JBOGJK010000383.1:0-3017 GCA_050745345.1 Thermoanaerobaculia bacterium | reverse complement strand
CCGGAACGACCTCGATCTTGGGCCCCGCGACGGCGCTGCCCTTGGCCAGGGGCGCGGGAGGCTTCTCCTGCGCGATCGACAGCGCGGTTCCGGCGAGAAGGGCCGCCAGTGCCAGGCCGGCAGATTTTCCACTCTGACGCATCTTCCGACTCCTCTCCTGTCTTACAGTTACACCGACGCCCGAAACGGCGGCCGGAACACGGATATTTCCAGAAAAAGCTCGAAAGCCAATGACTTCGCACGTTACGCCCTCGAGGTTCTTCCACATGGTCCGGATCGGCGGCACCGCCATGGTGCCGCTGGCCGCCCTGCTCAAGGAGGCCGGTCACCGCGTGACGGGCAGCGACCTCGATCTCTATCCGCCGATGTCGACACTCCTCGAATCGCTCCAAGTCCCCGTATTTGCGGGCTTTTCCCCCGACCACATCCCGGCCGACTGCGACGCCGTCATCGTCGGCAACGCGGCCACGCGCGACAACGTCGAGGCGGCCGAGGCCGCCCGGCGCGACCTGCCTGTCCTCTCTCTGCCACAGGCGGTCCGGCAGTACCTGCTGCCCGGAAAGACCTCCGTCGTCATCACCGGGACGCACGGCAAGACGACGACCTCGGCCCTGACGGCCTGGCTGCTCTGCGAGGCGGGGCGGGACCCGGGCTTCCTGGTAGGCGGCGAGATGCGCAACCTGGGGCGCGGCTACCGCCGCGGGTCGGGACGACAGTTCGTGGTCGAAGGGGACGAGTACAACGCCGCATTCTTCGACCGGGGGCCGAAGTTCCTTCACTACGAGCCGAGGCACCTCTTCATCGGCAACATCGAGTACGACCACGCCGACCTCTATCCCGACCTGGAGTCGATCCTCGAGGCCTTCCGAAAGGTCGCCGCGATCGTCCCGCCCGAGGGGGTCGTCGTCGTCAACCGCGACGACTCGAGGGCGCTCGAGGTCTCCACCCGCGCCGTCGCCCGCCGGGTGCTCGTCTCGACGGAGGATCTCTCGGCCGACTTCGCCGCGGCCGACATCGCGTTCCACCCGGAGGGCACCGACTTCACGCTCGTCGAAGCGGGCACGCCGGTGGCGCGCCTGCGATCGCCGCTGCTCGGCCACCACAACGTCCGCAACGCGCTCGGTGCCCTCGCGCTCGTGCGGGGCCTCGGGCTGTCTCCCGCCGAGATCACGCGTGCGCTGCCGCGCTTTGCCGGCGTGCGCCGGCGGCTCGAAGTCAAGGGAGAGAAGAACGGCATCCTCGTCGTGGACGACTTTGCCCACCATCCCACCGCCGTTCGGGGCACACTCGA
This sequence comes from Thermoanaerobaculia bacterium, assembly GCA_050745345.1. Taxonomy (GTDB): domain Bacteria; phylum Acidobacteriota; class Thermoanaerobaculia; order UBA5066; family Gp7-AA6; genus DATBFU01. The sequence continues at coordinate 1,726 of JBOGJK010000383.1, read as the reverse complement.
GGCCGCGCGGGCGCGCTGGCCGGATCGGAGAATCTGGGCCCTCTTCGAGCCCCGCTCGAACACGGCCGGGCGCAAGATCTTCGAGGAGGAGTATGCGCAGGCGTTCTCGCAAGCCGGCGGCCTCGTGCTGGCGCCCGTCTTCCACTCGAGCCGACTTGCGCCGGAGGCGCGAATCGACCGGGAGGCCCTCGTGCGGCGGTTCGAGAACACGGGCAAGCCCGCCTTCGCGCCCGAGAAGGTCGAAGAGATACCCGGCTACCTGCAGCGCGAGGCGCGGCCGGGCGACGTGTTGATCCTGATGTCCTCGGGCGCCTTCGGAGGACTGCCCGAGAAGCTGCTCGAGCTTCTCTAGTCGCGTCAGCCGGCCACGACCCGGTTTCGCAGGACGCCCACCCTTTCCATCTCGACCTCGACCGTGTCGCCGGGCGACAGCGGCCCGACACCGGCGGGCGTGCCGGTCAAGATGAGGTCCCCCGGCAGCAGCGTCATCATCCGCGACACGTAGGCCACGAGGAAGGCCGGCGAGAAGACGACGTTGCCGGTGCGCGAGGACTGCTTCACGGCGCCGTTGACCCGGGTCTCGATCGCAAGGTCCGAGGGGTCCAAATCCGAAACGATCTCGGGGCCGACCGGACAAAATGTGTCGAACGACTTCGAGCGCGAAAACTGGCCGTCCTTCTTCTGCAGGTCCCGCGCCGTGACGTCGTTGGCGCAGCAGACGCCGGCCAGGGCCTCGAGCCACCGCTCCTGCGGCCAGTTTTTGACGCGCCTCCCGATCACCAGCGCGAGCTCTCCCTCGTAGTCCACGCGCCTGGACTCGGGCGGGATGCGGATCTCCCCGCCGTCGGTCACGAGGGCCGAGGGAGCCTTCAAGAAGAGGAGTGGCTCCGCCTCGGGCGCCACGTTGCCCATTTCCGCCGCGTGCTCTCGGTAGTTGCGCCCGACGCAGACGATCTTGGAGGGAAGCGGTGGCGCCTCCGGGGAGCCGAACGGGATCCGCTTCACTCCTGCCATGCTTCTTCGGAGAGCTCGCCGGTGAAGACTTCCCGGGCGTCGCCCGTCAGGGTCGCGTCGGCGATCGGGCCGTTGCCCGGCGTGAAGCCCACCGTGAACGGCACGCCGCTTCGGGTCTCGCAGACGACCGGCGGCAGGACCCGCCCCTTGCGCGCCGCCACGACGGCGGAGGCGACCACTCCCGAGCCGCAGGCCAGCGTTTCCCCCTCGATCCCCCGCTCGTAGGAGCGCACGGCGAGGCGGCCGGGCGCGAAAACCTTCACGAAGTTGACGTTGGTGCCCTCGGGCAGATCGGGATGCCGGCGCAACGGAGGCGCCAGGCTCTCGATCGGGAGCGCCGCGAGGTCTCCCTCCACGAACACCACCAGATGCGGCACGCCGACCGGCATCGGCGTGCCGGCGGAAGGAAGCCCTTCGCCCCAGACGCGCACGTCGGACTCGGGCGCCGGCAACTGCGGGAGAAAGAGCGTCACCCGGCGATCGTCCACACGGGCGGGGATCGGTCCCCAGCCGGTCTCGAGAACCGGGTCCTTCGCGACCAGGCCGTGGCGCACGGCGTAGCGCGCCGCGCAGCGCGTGCCGTTGGCGCAGAAGGAGGCGAAGCTCCCGTCGGAGTTGAAGTAGTCGAGGCGGATGCGACCGGGGGCGCTGCCCGACGAAAGGAAGAGCGCGCCGTCGGCCCCGACCGAGAGGCCGCGGCGGCAGGCCAGCG
>JBOGJK010000382.1:0-4945 GCA_050745345.1 Thermoanaerobaculia bacterium | reverse complement strand
GTGCGGGGCACACGGCGTTTCCGCAACCCGGCGGCGCGCTCGAGCCTGGCGGAGCTCCTCTGGGCGGTCCCGGTCGTGGCCGCCGCCTGGTGGGCCTCCCTGGCGCCCGATCAGTTCCACGTGGCCTCCGTTCCCATGGCACTGCTGCGCTCGGCGGCCTACGTGCTGACGGCCATCTAGTTCGCCGTGACACCGGGCTCGGCGGCGGGGCGGATCTTCCTCTCGATCGCCTTCCTGCTCTGGGGCGCCGAGCGCGCCGTCTCGGGCCTCGGCCTCGTGCGCTTCGGCTCCCTGCAGAACTTGCCCGCCTGGCTCCAGTACCTGGGCTTTGCCGGGATGTTCCTGGAGATGATGATCGCCGTCGGCATCATCGTCCTGCTCTTCGAGGCGACGCAGGCGCGGCTGGCGGCGGAGATGGAGGCCCTGCAACACTCGGAGCGCGAGTTGAAGGAGATGGGGGTGCGCGACCCCCTGACCGGCCTCTACAACCGCCACCACTTCAACGACGTCATCCGGCGCGAGCTCGCCAACGTCCGTCGCTACGGCACGGAGCTCTCCGTCCTGCTGGTGGACGTAGACCGCTTCAAGGAGATCAACGACGTCAAGGGGCACGCGGTGGGGGACGACGTGCTCCGCTTCGTCGCCAACTACCTGATCACGTGCATCCGGGAGTCGGACTTCGTGTTCCGCTGGGGCGGGGACGAGTTCCTGCTGCTGCTGCCCCGCACCGACGAGGGCGCCGCGGCCCAGAAAGCGGAGGAGCTCGCCCGCAAGCTCCCAAAGATCCCGGGGACCGAGGAGCTCCACCCCTCCCTCTCGGTCGGGTGGGCGACCCACCGCATGGACGCGGAGTTCCCCGCGACACTGGCGCTCGCGGACCAGCGCATGTACGAGATGAAGCTCAGGGGGAAGCGAGAGCGAGCCCAGCGAGAGCGGGATCTGGGGCATCTCTGACGAGGCGGTAGACGGCGCGCGCCGGAAGCCCCATGACGTTCGTGTAGGAGCCCGACACCGACTCGACGAAACGGGCGCCCAGCCCCTGGACCGCGTAGGCGCCCGCCTTGTCCATCGGCTCCCGGGTCGCGACATACCAGAGGATTTCCTCCTGGCTCATCGGCGCGATCCGCACGTGGCTGACCTCGACGGCTTCGCGCCCCGGATCCTCTTTCCGGCGCAGGCGCACGGCGGTGACGACGCGGTGCTCCCGCCCCGCAAGCCGCCGGAGCATCTTCGCCGCGTCGCTCTCACCCGAGGGCTTGCCCAGGATCTCTCCGTCGAGCAGGACCAGCGTGTCCGCGGCGAGCACCCATCTGCCGGGACGGCGCCCTGCGACCTCCGCGGCTTTCTCCGCCGCCAGGCGCGAAGCGGCCCGCTCGGCGCTCTCGCCGGGACGCACCGCTTCGTCGACTCGCGGCGAATCGACTTCGAACGGAAAGCCGAGCCCGGTCAGGATCTCGGCACGCCTCGGCGACCCCGAGGCGAGAATGAGACGGGTATCGGCCATGAGCCGGGAATGGTAAATCGAAAATCGTGAATCGAACGCGAAAACGTCGTCAATCGTGAATCGAGAATCGTGAATCGAACACGCGGACTTACCTTTGTGTACCTCGGTTTACGGTTTACGGTTTACGGTTCACGACCTACGGATAGTACCCCGACAGCGTCCGCGCGACCAGGTTCGTGGGCTCCACCTTCACCTCCACCTTGCGCCACTTGTCCTTCCCCTCGGGGTTGGTGGAGTAGTAGGTCAGCAGGTACTGGCTGCGAAGCTCGTCGTTGATCTGACGATAGACCGACTCGAGGTTCTTGACCGAGTCGATCATGAACGTCTGGCCCCCGGTGACCTGCGCGAGCTTGTTCAGCTTGTACTTGACGTCCAGCTCCGCCGACGGGATCTTCAGCCCGATCGCGTAGATGGCGATGCCGGACTTGCGCACGTACTCGAGCAGCGTATCGTAGTCGAACTTGGAGGAGGTATCCTTGCCATCGGAGAGGATGACGAGGGCCTTCTTCCCCTTGACCCCGGTGAACTGGTAGAGGCCGTAGACGATCGCGTCGTAGAGCGCGGTCGAGCCCTCGGCGCGCAGGCCGGCGAGCGACCGGTACAGCTTGTCCTTTCGGTTGGTGAGCTTGGAGAGGACGTACGGCTCGTTGTCGAAGGAGATCGTGAAGGCCCGGTCCTTGGCGCCGATCGAGTAGTCGAGGAACGTGATGGCCGCCTGCTGCGCCTCGGGGAGCGCCTCGAGCATCGAGGCCGAAGTGTCCACCAGGACCCCCAGGGTCAGCGGCAGGTTCTTGACGTACTCGAACGACTCGACCTTCTGGATCACGCCGTCCTCGAACACCTTGAAGTTGGAGGCCTGCAGCCCCGAGACGGGGCGGCCGCTCTTGTCCGTGACGGCCGTGTAGAGCTCGACGGCGTCGACCGTGACCTCGGAGATGTAGCTCGGCGCGTTGACGTAGCGCACGTCCTCGGCCACGGTCCCGTCCTCGAGCGTGCCCAACACGCGCACGTAGCCGAGCGACTTGGTGTCGCGCAGGTTGATGGTCTGCTCCCAGGGCGCCTGGTAGAGGGTCGCCACACGCGTCTCGTTGGAATAGAACTCGACCTTCTGCAGCGCCTTGCCTTCGGGCACGGCCACCGCGGCCACGACGAGGGTGGGGCCGGTGGCCCTCGCGCCCTTCTCCGGCGCGAGGATGCGCACGCGGAAGACCTCGCGCCCCTCGTTGACGATGTACTCGTCTTCTCCCACGGCGCGCCCGTTGGGGCCGTAGGCCACGACACGGATGACCTGCTTGCGGGGAAGGGGGCCCAGGTTCAGGTCCGCGTCGAAGGGGGCTCGAGTCCGGGTCATGACCTTCGCGCCGTTCAGGTAGAAGTCGACGGCCGAGACCCCTTCCGCCGCCTTCGTCTCGAAGCGCTGCAGGCCCGTGGCGATCTCCTTGGCGATGGGGATCAGCGCGATCGCCGACGGCAGCAGTGTGCCTTCCTTCGCCCTCTCGATGCGGGAGCGCCCTTCCGCCCGCGCCGCGACTTCCAGCGGCGGCGGCGCGTCGGGCTGCTCCGGCACCTTGATCGTGTCGGTGATCCGCCCTTCGGCTCTCTGGTTGCCGTCGGAGATCTTCAGGATGAGCTTGTACTCGCCCGGGTAGAGGTAGCGCCGCACGGTCAGCGGGATTTTCTCGCCGCCCACTTCCTCGGTCGGGATGTCGAAGCGGTACTTGAAGTTGTCGATCAGGCGCTCGTCCTTGACCACCTCGCCGATGACGTCCACGTTGTAGAAGACCTCTTCGCCGAGCTGCCGGGACTTCAGGTCCGCCCGCGGCACGAGCAGCGACAGGTCCACGCCGATCTTGTTGCCCCGCTCGTCGGGGAAGCGGATGAGCTTGATGACGTCGAGGTTCGCGGCATTGGCGGCCAGGTCCGTCGTCATCGAGAGGATCTGGTCCACGCCCTCCGTCTCGACGGTGGGCGGCTGGAAGAGGACGGAGGCGCCCGCCATGGACATCGCCCCCGAGCCGAGGACGGCGGACGAGTAGCTCATCGCCTGGCGGATCGTGCGCCACTCGGGGCACTGCGTGACGTCGACGTTGCGGCGCGCCGCGCCGACACCGAGGCTTCCCCCCGCGAGCAGGACCCTTTCGCCGTCGAGCGGCAGCCAGAGCTTGTACTCGCCCACTCCCATCGACTTGTAGAAGATCAGGTAGACCTTGCTCTTCAACGCCTCGATGCGGTCGTAGTACCAGATCTGGATCGGGACGAAGACATCCACACAGTCGATCGTGATCAGCGCGTCGGGGGGTCCGTTGACCAGGAAGACCTTCGCGCGCTCGCTGTGCATGTGCTGGAACTGCTCTTTGGCCACTTGCCAGCGCTGGATGTAGATGGCCTTGAAGTCTGTCCGCAGCCCCCGCGAGTCGAGGGAGCGGCGCTTCCAGAACCCCTCGATGAAGCGGTCCTTCTGGTATTCGTCGCCGATCTGCAGGAAGACCTGCCGCTCCTCCTCCGTGATGATCAGGTCCACCAGATCCAGGAACTCGCGGTACTTCGGCGGGAGCTGCTCGGTGGCCTCCCGGATCTCCTTCTTGGAGAGCTTGCGCCGGACCGGCGCTGGGACCGCAGCGGCCGCCGCGCTCGGCGCGGAGGCTGCCTTCGCCGCCGAGCCGTCGGCAGGCTTGTCCGCCGGGGCTCCGGCGGGGGAGGCGCCCGACGGGCCTTCCACACCGATCGTCTTCGCCTTCGGGTCCGAGGAGGAGGCCGAGCGCTGTTTGATCGATTCGAGACCTTCCAGTGGAAGCGGCTCGGGAGAGAGCAGCCGCGCCTCTTCGATCTGGCCGCCGGCCGCCGATCCCTGCCGCGCCCTGATCTCGTTCCAGACCCGGAAGACCTCGCATCCGTCGGGGCAGAGGGGGCACAACTTGTCCCCCAGCTGCGGGGAGCAATCGGCCCGCAGGTCCTGGAAGCTCTTCTGGCAGGCGTTGGGCGCAAAGACGTCGCTGTCCGGAGTGCCGACCGTCCAGAGGCGCCGAGGATCCTGAGGCGTTCGCCGGTAGAAGAAGTACCGAGCCGTCTGGCCGCTGATCGACCCCGCGCGGGCATAGCTCCAGATCTCGAGATCGCGGAAGGTTCCGGAGCCGGACATGTCGTCGCACAACTGGAGATTGTTGATCGCGGTCGGCTCGCCGTGGCGCAGCACCATCCGCGCGGCGTCGTTGGGCCAGCGGTCGTACTGCGAGTCCGCGAGCTGACGCAGCTCCCCGTATCGGTGCCGGTAGCCCGGTCCCATCGGCGGCTGGAGGCTGTCGCGCTCGCGCCTTTTCCAGAACTCCTCGCGGAAGGTCTCGCGCTCGTAGGGCTGTACCAGCTCGAGGAAGGCCTTCTTCTCATCCAGAAAGATGATCGGCGCGACAAAGTCCAGCCACGTCCGGTCGTCCTCGGGGAGCG
>JBOGJK010000381.1:0-1934 GCA_050745345.1 Thermoanaerobaculia bacterium | reverse complement strand
GTGAAGCCGCGCTTGGGCACGCGCCGGTGCAGCGGCATCTGCCCCCCCTCGAAGCCCCGCAGGTGGCGGTAGCCCGTGCGCGACTTCTGTCCCTTGCTGCCGCGCCCCGCGGTCTTGCCGTGGCCCGAGCCGGGGCCGCGGCCGACGCGCTTGCGGTAGTGGGTGGCTCCGGGCGAAGGCGAGAGGCCGTGGATCCCCGCCGGCGCCGCCTGCGCGGGCCGGGCGGGCGACTCGGCGGCTTGACGGGCCGGGCGCGGCGGTCTGCCCTCGGCCGCAGCGGGCGCGGCGGACCTCGCCGGCTTCGTCTTGGCGGCGGAAGCGGCCGGCCTCCTGCTCTTTCCCGCCGGAGCGCTCTTCTTGCCCTTCGAAGCGGCGGGAGTCTTCTTCTTCTCGACCATGTTCAGCTCTTTTCGATCTCGACTTCCACGAGGTGCCGCACCTTGTGGACCATTCCCCGAACGGCCGGCACATCCGGCCGCACGACCCGCTGGCCGAGGCGCCGCAGCCCCAGTCCCCGCAGGGTCGCCTTCTGGTCCTTCGGCGTGCAGATACCGCTGCGGGTCAGACGCAGAGTCAGCGTCCCGGCGGCGGGCGACTTGCCCGCCTTCCGGCCCGAGGACCTGGCCGCCGAAGCGGCGATCCTGGCGAGCTCCTTCTCCGCGTCGATCACGATCCGGCCTCCGTCTCGCTCGGGCCGATCCCGCGCCGGCGCCGAATCTCCTCCGCGTTCTTCAACCTCAGCAGCCCCTCCAAGGTCGCCTTGATGACGTTGTGCGGGTTGGTCGTGCGCAGCGACTTGGTCAGGATGTCCGCGATGCCGACCGACTCGAGGACCGCCCGAACGGGCCCGCCGGCGATGACGCCGGTCCCGGCCGCTGCGGGCTTCAAGAGCACGCGACCCGCTCCGTAGCGCCCGATGACGGCGTGCGGGATCGTCGTGCCCTTCAACGACACCGGCCTCATGCTCTTCTTGGCCATCTCGATCCCCTTCTTGATGGCCATCGGGACCTCCTTGGCCTTGCCGCAGCCGTAGCCGACGCGTCCCTGCCCGTCGCCCACGACCACGAGGGCCGAGAAGGAGAAGTTCTTTCCTCCCTTGACGACCTTGGTCACACGGTTGATGTGCACGACCCGGTCGATCAGCTCGCGCCCCTGCGCGTCGCGCTCCTTCTCGCGCTCGCGGGGCGCGCGGGGGCCCCCGCCGCGGTTGCTGCTCATCACGGCTTCCTCGAATCTCGGTTTCGGACCACGGTGTTCTCCCCGTCTGTCGGCTGCCGACTGCCGACTCTGGACTTGCTCAAAACTCCAGGCCGCCTTCCCGGGCGGCGTCCGCCAGTGCCTTCACCTTCCCGTGGTAGATGTAGCCGCCCCGGTCGAAGACGACCCGGGCGACGCCCTTCTGCTTCGCCCGCTCGGCCAGGAGCTTGCCCACTTTCCGCGCGCCGGCCAGGTTGGCGCCGAGCTTCGACTCCTTCCGCAGGCCGGCGTCGAGCGAAGACGCGTGCGCGAGTGTGGTCCCGCTGGCGTCGTCGACCACCTGGGCGTAGATGTGCTTTCCGCTCTTGAAGACGGCGAGCCGCGGCCGCTCGGCCGACCCCCGCACCTTGTGCCGGACGCGGACCCGAACCCGGCGGCGCGCTTCCACTCTTGCTTCCGGTTTCATGGCCTACTTCCCGCCCGCCTTGCCGACCTTGCGGCGGATCACTTCCTCCGCGTACTTGATGCCCTTGGCCTTGTAGGGGTCGGGAGCCCGCAGCTTGCGGATCTCCGCGGCCGTCTGCCCGACCCGCTGGCGGTCCGCCCCGGAGACCGTGAGCTTGCCCGCCTTCGCGTCCAGCGCGATCGAGATCCCCTCCGGGATCGCGAACTCGATCGGGTGGGAGTAGCCGAGCGAGAAGACGATCGCCTTCCCCTTGACTTCCGCCTTGTAGCCC
>JBOGJK010000380.1:0-3085 GCA_050745345.1 Thermoanaerobaculia bacterium | reverse complement strand
GCCCTTCGACGACCCGTCGGTGCACGTCCAGGGAGGCGAGTGCCGGAAGACGCCCCCCCTGGTGTCTCTCGAGGGCCCGCGCCGTCAGGTGCCAGACGCTCGCGAGTTCGAGCTTGGGCAGTCGGCGCACCCGGCCCAGCAAGTTTCGGTCCGCGAAGATGGAGAGCACCCGAGCGTCAATTGCGCTCCAGTCGAGGTCTCGCGCAGTGCGGGGGTCGGGAACACGGCGCTCGCGCTCCGCCGTTGCGTAGCTCGTGGTCATTGGAATTCTCTAAGATCAGTGTTGGAATAATACCTTGACCGATGCCCGGGCGCAAACGGCGGTTGGCGGGAACGGCGGGACCAGGGGATTCAGGTGTCTGCGCGGGACGAGGTTCAGGGAACGACTGAGCGTCGGGCGAGTCGTAGGGCCGTCCCAGCGCCCCGACTACGCAAACGCAACCGAGACGCGACCCACTGTCCGACTGCGAGGCGCCGGCTTCACGACGATCCGTACGTCCCATCCCAGCCGATTGAGCAGCCGGAACAGGCGCTCTTGCGAGTAGCCCTCGAAGTCGCCGTTGAGAAGGGCCGACACTTTGGGTTGACCCAGGCCGAGAACCTTCGCGGCAGCCGTTTGCGTCAGCCGCCGAGCGCGGATGATCCGCGCGACCTCGGCGACGATGCGCGCTTTGGCGAGCATCGCCCCCGCATCCCGGAACCCGAGATCGCGGTAGACGTTCCCGCTTCCGGTTTCGATCTCCATCCCGGAGATCGCTTTGATATTCCGTTTCTTTGCCATCGTCACGCTTCCCGGTCCATCCGCTCGGCCGCCTGGAGACGCGCCCGGATGAGGTCCAGGTCGGGTCTTGGAGTCTGCGCACCCTTGACCGATTTCTTCTTGAAGCAGTGAAGTACGTACACGGCGTGCGTGAGCCGCACCGTATAGACGGCCCGATATGCGTCGCTCTGAAAGTCCTCGACCACTTCCAATACTCCCGCCGACCCGAATCCTCTCAGCGGCTTGGCAGCCGGGTGCTTGTCTCCAGTCTGAGCGAGGTAGAGGGCAAAACCCACCTTCCGCTTCACCCGCCGCGGCATGCCCAGCAGGTCCTTCTTCGCCGAGCCCACCCAGCGCAGCTTCTTCAATGTCGGCTCGGGCCTGGCCATGGATTATCCCCAAAATGGGATAGAGAGGCAAGGTGGTGCTTGATGAAGCAAAGCACTTGCTTTCGATTCAGAAGCGGGCCGGGAGGATCATCAAGGCACCCTCCCAGGCTACGGGCGCAAGTGGCTCAGGGCGCGAGCCTGCGGCTCGTTGGGGACGCCCGCGCGCCGACGTCCGCGTTAGAGGAGCGCCTCGAGCCCCCCTGCCCACTGCCGCCGCCGAGCTCCCGCTTCCGGCGAGAGCGCGAGTACGATCCCCCTCCTTCCCTTCGGAGCGCCAGGACCGCATGACGAAGCTCGCTTGGCAGGGCGACCTCCTCTCCGTCCAGCCACGGATCCGCCTCACGCGCTCGTTCGACCAGCGGAGTCACACCTACCTCGGGTACGCGCTGCTCCTCCGCGGCACTTTCAGCGGCGAGGCGCGCCAGTTCTCCGTGGGGATCGGCAAGGCCGCGCAGGCGAAGCACGCGTTTCGCGCGGGCGACCGCGTCTCGGGCGAGGCCGAACCGGTCGCCGATCGGCGTCTCGAGCCGGTCGAGTTCTACAAGGCGGCCAAGCTGAAGCCGCTCGCGGGCGCCGCCGCGAGCGACGCTGCCGGGCCGCCGTGGACGACGGTGCCGCCCGCCCTGGAGGTCTACCGGGAGCGCGGGCACCGTCGGCTCGACGCGCGGACCTACGAGGCGAAGTGCACGACGTGCATCTGGGGCTGCCGCATGCCGGTGGAGATGATCATCGATCAGTGGAACCCGAGCGTCCGCGAGCATCGCTTCGAGACGTTCTGCTACGGGCCGAAGTCCTGCGCCCTCTACCGCGCCGGGCCGACGCGCAAGGTGCCGGGGCGGAAAGGGATGAGCTGGGAAGAGGAGGACTGGGTCGACGAGGACGCGACGGAGCATCGCCGCCCGGACGAGTGAACGGGCTCGCAGGAGCCCTGCCTACTCCGGAGCCTGCGGCGCCTTCGGGAAAGCGCGGACGCGATGGCGAGTCTCCTCGACGACCACGACAGTTCCGCCCTGCTCGAGCTGCGGGGCGGAAGTCTTCAACACCGCCTCGAGTCGCTCGATGACGTGCGGGGTCGACGTGTCGTGCAGCCTGAACAGGATCACGCTCGCGGCCGGCGAGGGGGACAGCGCAACGATCTCGCCGTAGTCGAGATCGAAGGTGAGGACGACGCGCCGCTCGGCGCAAGCCTTGGCGAAGACCTCCCGATCGGGAAGCCGCTGGAGCCCTTGCTCCTGGAGATCGGTTGCGTCGTGCAGCTGGGTGCGCAGCCACTCGACGATTCGTCGCGCAACGCCGGCGTCGGCGAGAAACCGCAAGCGCCGGTCCTACGCGGGGTGAACCTGCTCCTGGGCGAGCCAGGCCGCGTACTGCAGCGCCTCCCGGACGTCTTCGGGTTCCAGGTCCGGGTAATCGGCCAGCACCTCCTCCATGGTCGCGCCATGCGCGATCTGCCCGACGATGACCGACACCGGGATGCGCATGCCGCGAATGCACGCCCGCCCGCCCATGATCTGGAGGTCGAAGGTAATTCGGTCGAACTTCATGGGTCGTCTCCGGCGCGGGAGCCTCGGCAGCCGCCATATTGGCACCGCCGGCGGCGGGCCGTCCAGCGCGAGCGCCTGGGCTTGTCAGGCACCTCAATTCAGAGGAGCCGCGAGCCCGCGAGGAACGAGAGGGGGCGAAGCAGCTGCTGGGCCCGGGTCGGGGTGCGAGAGGTAGCGAGCCGAGGACTGCCGCGCGACGCTCGCGCTGCGGGACTGGCTGGTCGCCCACCGCCCGGAGGACGCGCGATGGTTCGAGGCGGTGGCGGCCGAGGCGCGCGACGACGCGGACGCCGGCGAGCGCGACAGGCTGCGCACGGCGCTCGTCGAGGGCGACTCCCCTGGATCGGCGCGCTGGCTCGCAGGCGAGCTCCTCGAGTACCACCAGCGCGAGG
>JBOGJK010000379.1:0-1796 GCA_050745345.1 Thermoanaerobaculia bacterium | reverse complement strand
GGTCCTCTGGGGGATCGCCGACTTCCGCCATCGCTTCGGCCGCGCGCCCGAGGGAATGTGGCTTCCGGAGACGGCGGCCGATCTCGAGAGTCTCGAGGTGCTCGCGGAGGCGGGCATCCGGTTCACGGTTCTGGCGCCGCACCAGGCGCTCCGGTGGCGCGCGATCGGCGAGGCGAAGTGGATCGACGTGGCTCCCGACGGTCTCGACACGACGCGGGCCTATCGGCTCTCGCTCCCCTCCGGCCGGCCGATCGACCTCTTCTTTTATGAGGGCGCGATCGCCCGCGACGTCGCCTTCGGGGGGCTGCTCCACAGCGGCCAGCAGTTCGCGGCCCGCCTCCTCTCCGGTTTTCCGGAAGATGGTCAGGGGCCGCGGCTCGTGCACATCGCGACCGACGGCGAGACCTACGGCCACCATCACCCGCACGGGGACATGGCTCTCGCCTACGCGCTTCGGGCGATCGGCGCCTCGGCGGAGATCCGCCTGAGCAACTACGGCGAGTATCTCGAGAGGCATCCTCCCGAAGCGGAAGTCCAGATCCGCGAGAACGCCTCCTGGAGCTGCGTCCACGGGCTCGAGCGGTGGAGGAGCGACTGCGACTGCGGAACCGGGGCCCATACGGGCTGGAGCCACGCCTGGCGCGGGCCTCTGCGGGAGGCGCTCGACGGGCTGCGGGACCGCGCGGCGCCTCTCTTCGAGCAGAAGGCGGCGGCGCTGCTTTCCGATCCGTGGGGAGCGCGCGACGCGTACGTCGAGGTCGTGCTCGACCGGTCGCCCGAGAGCCTTGCGCGGTTCTTTGCCGGGCAGGCTTGCCGGCCGCTCTCGCCCGAGGAGCGGATCGCGGCCGTCGAGCTGCTGGAGCTGCAGCGCCACGCGATGCTCCAGTACACGAGCTGCGGCTGGTTCTTCGACGATCTGGCCGGCCTCGAGACACTTCAGGTCCTCCAGTACGCCGGGCGGGTCGTGCAGCTTTCCGAGAAGCTCTTCGGCGATTCCTTCGAGGAGCGGTTCCTGGAGGCCCTCTCGGTGGCTCGCAGCAACCGTCCGGGCGAGGGGGACGGCCGGCGGGTCTACGAGTGCCACGTCCGGCCCGCGCGCGTCGATCTGCCCAAGGTCGGCGGCCACTACGCGGTCCGCTCCCTCTTCGAGCCCTACGCTCCCGAGGCGCGCGTCTACTGCTGGGAGGTGGATCGCGAGGACTTCCGATCGGCCGAGGCGGGCAAGATGAAGCTCGCCATCGGAAGGGCGCGGTTTACCTCGCAGGTGACGGGGGAGTCGAAACGCCTGGTCTTCGGAGCCCTGCACCTGGGCGACCACAACGTGCACGGAGGTGTTCGGACTCTTCCCGCAGAGGCCGAGTACGAGCTGCTGGCCGGAGAGGTCCTCCATGCCTTCTCGCGCGCGGACGTGCCGGAGGTCCTGCGGCTGATCGACTCCGGGTTCGGCGAGCACGTGCTCTCGTTGCGCGAGCTCTTTCGCGACGAGCAGCGGCGGATCCTGCGCATCATCCTCGAGTCCACGCGGGAAGAGGCGGAGGGCGTGCTCCGGCGCGTGCACGAGCGAAACCTCCCGCTACTGCGCTACCTCGCGGACCTCGGCACCCCGCCGCCGCGCGTCTTCCGGGCGACGGCCGGGTTCGTGCTCAATTCGGGGCTGCGCCATGCCCTCGAAGGGGAGTCGCTCGACGCGGAAGCGGCCGGCCGGCTGGTCGAGGAGGCCGCGCGGGAGAAGATCCCTCTCGACGCGGAGACGCTCGAGTATCTCCTGCGACGGCGCCTCGAGGCTCTCGCCCGCG
>JBOGJK010000378.1:0-3377 GCA_050745345.1 Thermoanaerobaculia bacterium | reverse complement strand
TCTTCATGGTCTCTCCTGCGCTCCGCGGGACTCCCGCGACGGGCCGCAGAAGGATACGATGACGGGCGGATTTCTCCAATGCGGGCGGAGGTGCGGGTGGCGGGGGAGCTCACGGCGTTCACGTTTCCAGGCCCGGAAGGCCCGCTCGAGGGTCTCCGGAAGGAGGCGGACGGACCTCCCGCGGGCTCGGCCGTCTTCGCGCACCCGCACCCCCTGCACGGCGGCACGCTCCACAGCAAAGTCGTCTACCGCGCCGCAAGGGCGCTCTCGCATGCCGGGTACGGGACCTGCGCTTCAACTTCCGCGGTGTCGGCCTCTCGGCCGGCCGCTTCGACGAAGGCCGCGGCGAGACCCGCGACTGTCAGGCCGCGCTGGAGGAAGCCCGCCGCCGGGGCACGGCTCCCCTGGTGGCGGGCGGCTTCTCCTTCGGAACGGCGGTGGCTTTGAAGGCGATCGCCGGCAGCCCCGGTGTGCGCGCCTACATCGGGGTGGGGCTGCCCCTGGCGACGGAATCGGCCCGCGGCCTGCCGCGCCCCGAGGGTCCGGCCCTCTTCGTGGTGGGGGAAGAGGATGCGTTGGGGCCGCCCGAGTTCTTGCGCCGCTTCGCCGGGAGTGCCGGCCGGATCGTGGAGATCCCGGGGGCGGACCATTTCCTGGAAGGCAAGCTCCCACTGCTCGAGGAGGCGATCGCGCAGTTCCTGCGGGAGCTTCCCGCTCCGGTGCCGGCGCCGTGAGCGAGCCGCCTGCTCCCCTTTCGGAAGAGGCCCGTCGCGACCTGCTCCGGCTCGCCCGGGGGTCGCTCGAGGCGCGTTTCCGAGGCGAGCCGCCCCCCCGGCTCGCCTCCGACCGGGCCGAGGCGTTCGGCTCCGCGCGCGGCCTCTTCGTGACCTTGAAGCGCGACGGCCAGCTGCGCGGCTGCATCGGGACGCTCTCGCCCGAAGGGGACCTGACGCGCGTGGTCGCCGAGTTCGCGCGCCGCGCCGCCTTCGAGGACCCGCGCTTTCCGCCGCTCGAGCCCTCGGAGCTGCCCGGCTGCGAGATCGAGATCTCGGTGCTGACGGCGCCGCAGCTGCTCGAGGACCCGGGCGAGATCGCCATCGGGCGGGACGGCCTGATCGTCGAGGGACGGGGGCGCCGGGGACTGCTGCTCCCGCAGGTGGCGACGGAGTGGGGCTTCGCGGCCGCGCGCTTTCTTCAGGAGACCTGCCGGAAGGCGGGGCTGCCGGCCGAGGCCTGGCGCGATCCGGAAGTGCGCGTCTGGAAGTTTCAGGCGGAGGTCTTCGGGGAGTCGCAGAGGCGCGAGGCGTAGAGCAGCAGCGCGGCCGCGACCGCGGCGTTCAACGAATCGACCGGCGGCCGCATCGGAATCGTCAAGCGCCGGTCGAGGTAGAGGTAGGCGCCGGCCGGCAGCCCCGTGCCCTCCGATCCGATCACGAGGACGGAGGCGGCCGGCGGAGGCGCCGCGAAGGGATCCTCGCCTCCCGAAGGGACGGCGCCGCAGACGATTCGCCCGGCCTGGCGCGCGTCGCGCGCGAAGGGCTCGAAGGAGACCCTCCCCGAAACGGGGATGCGGAGCACGCTGCCGGCGCTCGCGCGCACCGCGCGCGGGTGGAAGAAGTCGGCCGAGCCGGCGGCGGCCACCACACCCGCGCACCCCGTCGCCTCCGCGACGCGGACGACCGCGCCGAGGTTGCCCGGGTCCTGCAGGCCGAAGAGAAAGAGCACGGGACCCGGCCGTCCCAGCACCTCGGCGACCGGCACGTCGCGCCGCTTCGCCACCGCGAGCAGGTGTTGGGGTGTCCGGGAGTCCGCGAGCCTCTCGAGCACGCCGCGCGAGACGAGCTTCGGCCGCGCCGCCGTGGCGGCCGCCAGTCTTCCCGGGCGCACGCTCTCGTCGTGCAGGACATGCTCGAGGCCGAGCCCCGCGGCGACCGCCTCCAGGATCGGCTTCTCCCCCTCGAGCAGGAAGTGCGTGCGCTCTTGGAGCGACCGCAGGATCTCGCGGATGAGCGGATTGGAGGGGGACTCGATACCCGCCACGCGCCCCATGCTATAACCCGCCGCGATGAAGCGACCGCGGGCGAGCTTGCTCGCCGCCGTTCCGGTGGACGCCGCCGCGGCCGGTTCGCCGCTCTCCGCTCTCTGGACCTTCCCCGCGATGATCGGCGCGGCCTTCCTCGTGGCCTGGGGCGCGGAGGCGGCGGAGTTCCTGATGTCGCAGGGGCTCGCCCTCGCGATGCTGGCGCTGATCCAGACGTCGCCGGAGTTCGCGGTCGAGGCGGTCATCGCCTGGAAGGCGGGGAAGAACCCCGACATGGTGCACCTGGCGATTGCCAATTTCACCGGGAGCCTGCGCCTGCTGACCGGGCTCGGCTGGCCGATGATCTACGCCGTCGCCGCGTACTTCTCGCGCAAACGCCGCGCGCGGCCGCTCCTCTCGATCCACCTCGACGACCACCACGCGGTCGAGGTCGTGGGGCTGCTGCCGCCGCTGGCCTATTTCGTCGTCGTCTGGGCGAAGGGGAGCCTCTCGCTCGTGGACGCCGCGGTCCTGACGGCGACCTACGTCGTCTACCTCTGGGTGCTGCTGCGAATCCCGCCGCGCGAGGAGATGATCGAGGAGGAAGAGGAGGTCCCCGCCGTCTCCCGATGGGCGCTCTCATACCGCGGTTGGAAGCGGTGGGGGGCGGTGCTGCTGCTGCTGGGAGGGGGCGGCGCGGTGATCTTTCTGGTCGCGGAACCGTTCCTGCAATCGATGCTCGCGCTCGCGGCCTCGCTCGGCATGTCGCAGTTCGTCTTCATCCAGTGGGTGGCGCCGTTTCTCTCGGAGTTTCCCGAAAAGACCTCCGCCTTCGCCTGGGCGCGCCGCGTCACGCGCGCCCCCGTGGCCCTGATGAACATGGTCTCCTCCAACATCAACCAGTGGGGGATCCTCTCGGCCCTCCTCGCCGTGATCTACTGCTGGAGCCACGGCTCGACGGAGCCGCTGCCCTTCGACGACTTCCAGCGGAGCGAGATCCTCTTGACGATCCTGCAGGCCTTCCTCGGCTGGATCTTCCTCGCTTCCATGGACCTCGCGGCTTACGAGGCGGTCGGGCTCTTCACCCTCTGGCTCGTGCAGTTCCTCGTGCCATCCTCCCGCCACGCGATGCTCTACGTGTACGGAGCCTGGATCGCGCTGGAGGTCGTCCTCGTCGTGTCGGGGCGCAAGAAGCTCGCCGCCTTCGCGGCCTTCGCGCGGACATGGAGATCGCACCGTTGAGCCCGCGTCGGCTGTCCCGGCGCACCGAAGCGCTCCGGCCCTCCTCCACGATCGCGGTCGCGAAAGCTGCCCGGGCGCTGGCGGCCGGCGGGGCCGACGTCGTGGACTTCGGCCT
>JBOGJK010000377.1:0-3809 GCA_050745345.1 Thermoanaerobaculia bacterium | reverse complement strand
CCCGCGGTGTCGCGGCGCCGGAGGCGGAGCTGTCCGGGGAAGTGGCGCGCGCGGTGGGCATCGTCCTCGCCCGAGCGAGCGACGAGGAACGATCCGATCCCGAGTGGCTGCGCGCGGAGACGGCTCTCGCGGCCAAGCGCGCCTGCCGGCGCGTCTTCGGCGTGCGGCCCGTGATCGTGCCGGTGGTGGTATAGGGGCTCTTCGCCCGTGGATGCCGTGCCGCGACCGGCCAAAGAATGAATCCAGCAACCCCCTCTTCTCCGGATTAGCGATTGGAGGAAGAACCATGAGCCAGCGCACTCTCTCGGTGTTTCTCTCCCTGCTCTTCGTCTCGGCCGTGGCACTCGGTCAGACCGCTGCGGCGCCGTCCGGGCCCTCCCTCTACAAGCGCATCGGGGGCTACGATGCGGTCGCCGCGGTCGTGGACGACTTCATCGGCCGCCTGGCCACCGACAAGCAGCTGAGCCGGTTCCTGGTCGGCCTCTCCGACGACTCGAAGGCGCACCTGCGGCAGAGGATCGTCGAGCAGGCCTGTCTGGCAACGGGCGGCCCCTGCGTCTACACGGGGCGCGACATGAAGACCGCCCACAAGGGGCTCGGCATCACGGGCAGCGACTGGGACCTCGCGGTCAAGCACCTCTCCGATTCGCTCGACAAGTTCAAGGTGCCGGAGAAGGAGAAGGGGGAGTTCCTCGGCATCATCGCGAGCACCAAGACGGACATCGTCGAGAAGCCTTAGAAGCCGCGGGGCCTCCGGCCTACGCCCGTTCGTTCCAGCGGCGGGCGTGGGCCACGCCCAGCCGGATGGCGCCATAGACCGCGACGCAGAGCAGGAAGTCGAGCGCCAGGCCGGCGTCGAAGCGGAAGGGCTGGTGCTGGAGGAGGCGCGGGAGCGCGGGATAGAGCAGGAGGAAGTACATCGCGTTGCCGGCCAGGATCGCGACGAGGTACTCGATCCAGCGCCGCGCCGTCATTCTCGCTGCTCCCGCCATTCCTCCCGGTCTCCGTCCTGACCGCCCTTTCGTCGCAGTCTAACCCGCCGGGAAGAGCGCCGGCGCCGTCGAGGTTTTCCAGAGCGCGGAACGCGAAGCGAGGTCGGTGCATCGAACGGGGGAGGCCCGCGATGGAGAGTCAGGCGGAGAAGGCGACGTTCGGGGCTGGGTGCTTCTGGGGGGTCGAGGCGGCCTTCCGGCAGGTCCCCGGGGTGGTGGAAACCGCGGTCGGATACGCCGGCGGGACCATGCCGAACCCGACCTATCGGGATGTCTGCACGGATGAGACGGGCCACGCCGAGGTGGTCGAGGTCACCTACGACCCCGCCCGCGTCTCGTACGAAGAGCTCCTGAATGTCTTCTGGCAGAACCACGACCCGACGCAGTGGAACCGCCAGGGTCCCGACGTCGGGACGCAGTACCGCTCGGCGATCTTCTTCCACACGCCCGCGCAGCGCGACGCGGCCATCGCGTCGAAGGAGAAGCTCGAGAAGAGCGGGCGCTATCGCCGGCCCATCGTCACGGAGATCAAGCCGGCGCCGACGTTCTACCGCGCCGAGGAATACCACCAGCGGTATCTGGAGAAGCGGGGCCTGGCGAGCTGCAGGATCTAGGGTCTGCTTCTTCCAAGCTCGAAGTAGATCTTCTTGTGGAACGGGCCGTTCTCGTGCCCGATGAGGAGGGTCTCGAGTACTTTGTCGTGCAGAGTATCTTGGCCGCCGGCGGGGCCGGTCTACTCGGGGAAGAGGCTCGCCTGACGGTCGCTCCGAAACCCGGACGGCATCTCCGCGTCCTCCCCGGCGTTCAAGCCGAGGCGGCGGCACTGAGCCTCGAAGAGGCTCGAGATAGCCTCCCAGCGGGGTCCCTCGCCGTGCATGCGCCGGCCGAAGGCGCTCTCGTTCAACTTGCCTCCGCGCACTTCCCGGACGGCGCTCCAGATCTTCGGGGCGCGGTCGGGGAAGGCGGCCTCGAGGCGCTCCCGGAAGACCGGCAGCACCTCGGCGGGCAGGCGCAGAAGCGTGATAAAGGCGCTCCGCGCCCCCGCCCTCCGCGCGCGCTCGAGCAGCTCCGCGATGTCGCTGTCGTTCAGGCCGGGGATGACGGGAGCGACGGCGATGGCGGTCTGCAGCCCCGCCTCGGAGAGGATTCGAAGGGTCTCGAAGCGCTGGGAAGGCGGCGAGGTGCCGGGCTCGAGCTCGCGCGACACGCCGTCGTCGGCAAACGCGATCGAGATGCCGACCGAGACGGGCGTCTTGTGCGCCATGCGCGCGAGCAGCTCGACGTCGCGCCGCACGAGCGCCCCTTTCGTGATGACCGCCACGGGGTTGCGGAACTCCTCGCACACCTCGAGACAACGCCGCGTCAGGCCGTAGACCGCCTCGAGCGGCTGGTAGCAGTCCGTGTTGCCGGAGAACACGATCGTCTCGCCCTGCCAGGAGCGGCGGGAGAGCTCCCGGCGCAGCAGCTCCGGGGCGTTGACCTTGACGACGATCTTGCGCTCGAAGTCGGTGCCGGCGCCGAAGCCCAGGTACTGGTGGCTCGGGCGGGCATAGCAGTTGTGGCTGAGCACGCCGTTGGCGATGAAATCCCCCGTCCCGGTGGTGATGTCGAAGAGCCGGAGCGCGACTCCCATGGGCTCGACCGCCACGATCCGAAGCGCCGAATCGTTCTTGATGGCCTGACCTTCGATGCTCAGTTTTTGCCGGATCGCGGGATCGATGGTGTGGAAGAAGCGGAGATGTTCCCGGACTCCATGTCGGGCACGAACGACGTGAACCGGGTTGTCCCGGTCGCGCGTTTCCACCGCGAACTCGAAGGCGAAGCGAGCGAGCGCTTCCGTGATTTGTTCAATGATCGCCCGGTCCTTGTTGCAGATGCGGAGGATCCCGCGGCTGTAGCTTCCCTCCGCGTCGAAGATTCCGGCGAGAAAGCCCTTGGACCAATCGAGGCTCGGCTCCGAGGGCCGGCGCACGATCTCCCTGATCCGGGCCACACTCGGCCCGGCCTGAGTGCGAATCGCCGCGAGCGGCCTGCGACCCGCGACGGCGGCCTGGAACATGAACTCGCGCGTGGCAATCTCGAATTCGTCAAGATAACGACGTGTTCGCTCCAGCGCCTCGGCGTCGGCCACGGCCAAACGGAACGGATGCGGCACCTCGCTTGCTCGCCGGCGCTCGTCGTACACGGAAGAGACGAGGAGCCCGTCCCCGCGGATGACTCCGCAAAGGTAGCCCATCCTGTAATCGCCCGTCTCCTCGGGCCCCTTGGCGAAGCGGCCCGTCCCGACGAGGTCGTTGTGGATCGTGAGATACGGCCGCCGCCGCCGGCCCTGCTCGGCGCCGGCCACGTACTTCCAGCCGCGGTTCGTCAGGAAGCGGTGGTCCGCGCTCGCGACGAGCTGCGTCCCGTCCTCCAGCACGACCCGGCAGCCGAGTGCGATGCGGGTCCAGTGCGCGAGAACGGTCGTCTTGACGTATCGGCGATACCGGCCGGCGTGGCGAGTCCCGTAGAGCTCGTCGCCGACGCGGAGGTCGGCGAGCGCCTTCGTGCGGCCGTCTCCCATCAGGATCGGCGTGTCGCCGCTTAGGCAATAGGCGCAAGCATGGAAGCATCCCCGATAGGGATTGACGCTGAAGCGGAAGCCGATATCGGGGCTGTCGTTCTCGGCGATGATCGAACGGGCGTGTTCCTCGAAGACCTCGAGCTTCGCTTCCGGGGGCTCGCCCAGCCAGTCGGCGTGGGTTGACTCCCAGGGATTGGGAGGGTTGGAGACCCGGGTGACCACGCCCCGACTATAGCGTAAATCGGGCGTAAGTC
>JBOGJK010000376.1:0-2222 GCA_050745345.1 Thermoanaerobaculia bacterium | reverse complement strand
GTCGAGGCGGGCAAGCTCGAGGAATGGAAAATTTCGCCGACCGTCCCGGCCGGGGCCCGGCCCACGCTACCCTACTTTCTCCAGAAGCCCCTGACCGGGGCCCTCTATGACTGGAGCGGCATTCCGGCAAACGTGCGCGGGGAGCCGTTCCAACAGCCCCCGCTTCTGGCCACGGCGATCGTGCGGGCCGGCGGGACGACGATCGGCCTGACCCGCGAGGTCACCTACCGCTATCGCGACGAGGCGACGGGAGAGGTGCGCCATCCCCTCCGAGTCGTGCCGGACATCGAAGTCACCGTCGACCCCGCCCTCATCGTCTGGCCCCAGGGGCGGTGGGAGCCGCTTCCGCTCGAGATCACGGTGACCTCCAACGGCCGCAATCCCGTCGCCGGGACTGTCGAGGTCCTGGCCCCACCCGGCTGGCCCACCCCGAAACCCAGGCCCTTCTCCCTCGCGAAGAAAGGGGATCGGGACCAGGTCGAGATTCTCCTGACGCCGGGAGGCCGGCCCTCGGCCGGGCGCTTCGCGGTCGGCGTCCGGGCGCTGACGGCCGACGGAAAGCGGTTCGACTCGAGCATCCGCCTGATCGACTACGAGCACATCCGTCCGACACCCGACGCCCGCCCGAGCACGATCGCGCTGACGGCGTTGCCCCTGCAGCTGCCGGCGCTCTCGGCCGTCGGTTACGTGCGGGGGGCCTCCGACCGCGTGCCCGAGGCTCTCGCTGCGGTGGGGATTCCTGTCCGTGTCCTGACCGGCGACGACCTCGACCACGGGGACCTTTCTCGCTTCGACGCGATCGTGGTCGGGAGCCGCGCCTACGAGACCGACCCCGTGCTGGCCGGCGCCAACGGACGCCTCCTCGACTACGCACGCGGGGGCGGGCTGGTCATCGTTCAGTACCAGCAGTACCAATTCGTCGAGAGGGGCTTCGCCCCCGCGAAGCTCGAGATCGCGCGGCCACACGACCGCGTGTCCGATGAGACGGCCAAAGTCACCTTCCTCGACCCGAAGCACCCGATCTTTTCGACCCCCAACCCGATCGGCCTGGCCGACTGGGAAGGCTGGGTCCAGGAGCGCGGCCTCTACTTCGCCCGCGCCTGGGATCCGGCGTACACGCCGCTTCTCGAGATGGCCGACCCCGGCGGCCCGCCGCAGAAGGGCGGCCTTCTCGTCGCGACCCTCGGCAAGGGTCGATACGTTTACACCGGCCTCGCCTTCTTCCGGCAGCTGCCTGCCGGTGTTCCCGGCGCCTACCGTCTTTTCGCCAACCTGCTCGCCTGGAAAGATGGACGGCCGCCGCGCCCGTAACTATATCAGAATTGATATAGTAGCCGGATCCGATCCGATCGGCCGGACGCCGTTGGACTCGCGCCGCCCGGAAATGCCACAATGCGGGAGCCGCAAGACGACTTCACGAGGAGGAAACGCACGTGAGGACTCTCCGCATCGCCGCCGCCGTGTTTTTCGCTCTTTCCGTCAATGCCCTTGCCCAGTCCGAGGGGGTCGCCGAGTTTCGAGGCACCACGCAGACGGACAAGAACGGGGCGATTCCGTCCCAGGGAAAAGTCTTCACTTCGAAGAACGCGGTCCGGGTCGAGTGGGAGATGGATGTCTCCGCGGCCGGCGCGGAGCGCAAGGGGAACAAAACGGGGGTGCCGTCCAACTTCCGCATGGTCATGATCCAGAAGCTCTCGGAGCCCGACCGCACCTACGTCCTGAACGACCAGCAGAAGACCTACGCCGTCGAGTTGATCGACGAGAAGCGCGACAAGGCGACCCCGGAGCGGACCTGGACGGTCAAGAGACTCGGGCGGGACACGGTGGCCGGACTTTCCTGCGAGAAGGCCCTGCTGACGGCCAAGAACGGCGACGAGACGGAGGTCTGTGTCTCGACCGAGATCATCCCCTCGGCCGCCTGGCTGCGGGCGTGGAACCGCCGCGAGGAACAGAGCTCGCCGCTCAAGGCCCTGAACGAATCGGGGATCAAGGGCTTCCCGGTTCGCTGGATCTTCCGCAGCGGAAAGGACAAGAAGGTCTCCTCGTCCGTCGAGCTCGTTGCCTTCGACCGGAAGTCCCTCCCGGGATCTCTCTTCGAGATTCCGCCGGGCTACCGGAAGGTGGGCTCGATGATGGAGACGATGATGACCTCCGACCAGTCGAAGCAATATCAGGACGCTATGAAGGAAATGCAGTCGGACCTTGACAAGATGACGCCCGAG
>JBOGJK010000375.1:0-8898 GCA_050745345.1 Thermoanaerobaculia bacterium | reverse complement strand
GGGGCCGCCGCGGCGGCCTGGGCCGTGGGCGCGGCAGACGGCCGGGGCCCGGCTGGCGCCGGCGCGGGCTTTGGCCTCGGGACCACCAGCTCCCAGAGAAGCAGCACGGCCAGCGAGAGGCCGGCGGCGAGCAGCAGGCGTTTCTCCACTCCCGGGCGCTCCTCTAAGGCACCGGGTCGAAGCCGCCCGGCCGGAAGGGGTGACACCGCAGGAGGCGCCGCAGCGCGAGCCGGGCGCCGCGCCGCAGGCCATGGCGCTCGATTGCCTCCCGGGCGTAGGCCGAGCAGGTCGGCTCGTAGCGGCACGCTCGCGGCAGCCACGGGGAGACGGCTCTCTTGTAGAATGCCAACAGGAGGACCGCCACCCGCGCCTGGCGACTCGCCGTCTGTTGCCCCTCCGGCCCGGAAGCGCTCATCGGCCCCGTGCGAGTCCGCGGGCGACGCTTCGGCGGTACTCCTCGGAAAGCTCCGCGAAGGAGGCCCGCGACGCCGCGGGGCGCGCGTGCACGACCAGGCAGGCCGGCCTTCCGGCGAACAGGTCGCGGTTGCGGCGGAAGATCTCGCGCAGGCGCCGGCGGACCCGGTTGCGAGTCACGGCGCCGCCCACGCGACGCGGCACCGAGATCCCGAGCCGGCAGTCGCCCGGAGAGGGCCGCAGGAAGAACTGAAGGAAGCGTCCCGAGACGCGGACGCCGGAGGCGTAGCACTCTTCGAATTCCCTTCGCTTTCGAAGGCGGTCGCCGCGGGAGAAGGTCTCCCGGGCGGCCGGACCCGAGTTCACACCGCGAGTCTTTTGCGCCCCTTGCGGCGGCGCGCCGACAGGACCGCGCGCCCCGACCGCGTCCGCATGCGCACCAGGAACCCGTGCGTGCGCTTGCGGCGGCGATTGTTCGGCTGGTAAGTCCGCTTCATAAAGAGCGGGAATGCTAGGGGGAGCCGGGGCGGAAGTCAAGCGAACCCGGGCCGGGAGACGGGAGATGAGCAGCGCCTCTCCCGTCTTCCGTCTCCCGTCTTCCGTCTCCCGTCTTCCGTCCCCCGTTCCCTCGGCGGTATACTCCCGCCCCCCATCAGCGCCACGGAGCTTTCCACAGCTGTGGAAAACCTTGCGGATAACCGGGGGTTGCGATGACCGAGATCTGGACCTCCATCCTCAAACGGCTGGAAAGCAAGCTCGATCCCAAGGAGCTGAAGACCTGGTTCGCTCCAACCCGCCAGGTCGCCTTCGAAACCGGCACCGAATCGCCCTCGCTGACGGTCTCGGTGCCCAGCCGCGTCTTCGCCGAGTGGATCGAGTCGCGGCACGGGGAGCTGCTCTCCCGTGAAGCGGCGGCGGCCGGCCTGCCCGGCCTGGCATTCCGTTTCGAGCCGACGGCGCCGGCCCCGCCGGCCCCCGAGGCCCCTGCGGCGGCGGCGCCCGCCCCGCGCGGCCTCGTGTTGAACCCTCGCTTCACCTTCGAGACGTTCGTCGTCGGCTCTTCCAACCAGTTTGCGCACGCCGCCGCGCGGGCCGTGGCCGAGTCTCCCTCCCGCTCCTACAACCCCCTCTTCCTCTATGGCGGCGTGGGCCTGGGCAAGACCCACCTGATGCACGCGATCGCCCACGAGGTCCTGCGCCGCTCGCCCGAGTCGCGCGTGGCGTACCTCGCCGCCGAGCGCTTCTTGAACGAGCTGATCAACGCGCTGCGCTTCGAGAAGATGCACGAGTTCAAGCGGCGCTACCGGGAGCTCGACGTGCTCCTGATGGACGATGTCCAGTTCATCGCCGGCAAGGACTCCACCCAGGAGGAGTTCTTCCACACCTTCAACGCGCTGCACGAGGCGCAGAAACAGATCGTCGTGACCTCCGACGCGCTGCCCAAGGAGATCCCCACGCTCGAGGAACGGCTTCGCTCCCGGTTCGAGTGGGGGTTGATCGCCGACATCCAGCCGCCCGACCTCGAGATGAAGGTCGCCATCATCCACAAGAAGGCGGCTGCGGAGAAGATGGAGATCCCCAACGATGTCGCCCTCTTCATAGCCGGCACCGTTAAATCCAACGTCCGGGAGCTCGAGGGCCGGTTGAACCGCGTGCTCGCCTTCGCCTCGTTGACGGGCCGGCGGCCCTCCGTCGAGCTCGCCCGGGAGACCCTGAAGGACATCGTCGGGACCGAGGAGACCCGCGCCGTGCCCGCGGAGATCATCAAGACCGTGGCGGCCCACTACGGCCTGCGGGTCTCGGACCTGAAGGCCCGCTCCAACGCCAAGCCGATCGCCTTCCCGCGGCAGGTCGCCATGTACCTCTGCCGGAAGCTGACGGGTCTCTCTTACCCCGAGATCGGCCGGCTCTTCAACGACAAGCACCACTCGACGGTCATGCACTCGGTCGAGAAGATCGGGCGCCTGGTCGAAGACGACGCGAATTTCCGCAAGGTTATTCAGTCCTTCCTGCAGCCCTACCGCTAACTGTTCGCCACGGCGCCCCCGGTTTTCCGCCGGGCTCTTTTCCGGAGCGCTTGGCGGCTGCGCGCGGGCTCGCCTTCCTGCGGATCGCGCGCCCCACGATCGACAGGGGCGACCTGCATTTCGAGCCCGTTTTATCGGCCTTTTTTCGGGGTCCGCGGCGGGATCCGCAGCCCTACAAAAGCAGCTACGTGTGATAGACTTTTTTCTCTTCCGGAGGTCGTTCGATCCCATGGAATTGACGTTGCGGCGTGGGGACTTCTTGAACGAGCTCACGCTCATGCAGGGGGTCGTCGAGAGGAAAAACACGATCCCGATTCTCTCGAACATCCTGCTGAAGGCCTCCGACGGCCACCTCGACTTCACCTCGACGGACCTCGACCTGACGCTGCTGTCGCGCGCCAAGGCGGCAGTGTCCCACCCGGGCAGCGTCACCGTTCCCGCGCGCAAGCTCTTCGACCTGATCCGGAACCTGCCGGAAGCGGACGTGGCCTTGAAGCTGCTCGACAACCACTACCTAGGAGTCACCTGCGAGCGCTCCTCTTTTCGCCTCGTGGCGCAGCCGGCCGAAGACTTCCCGACGGTGCCGAGGGTCGAGGGGAAGAGCCAGATCTCCTTTCCCTTGAGCAACTGGAAACGCTTGACGCGAAAGGTCTTGTACGCCGTTTCGGCGGAGGAGACCCGGTTCCAGCTGATGGGCGCGCTCTTCAAGGACAAAGGCAAAGAGTTCGAGCTCGTTGCGACCGACGGCCACCGGCTGGCGCTGGTCGATTTCCCCAAAGGCGACGCGAAAGGAAGCCTTCCTAACGTGCTCATCCCGAAGAAGGCCCTGGCCGAGATCCTAAAAATGGACGGCGGCGAAGAGGAGCGCCTCGAGATCCGCCACTCGGAGAACCACCTGCTCTTCACCGTCGGCAGCCGCCAGCTCATCGCGCGGTTGCTCGACGTCAACTTCCCAGACTACGAGAAGATCCTCTCCAAGGAAAATGACCGGGTCGCCGTTGCCCCGCGAGCGGCCTGCCAGGGCGCCATTCGGCGGGTCGCGCTCTTCTCCTCGGAACGCTCGCGCGGCGTCAAGCTCACCTTCGAGAGCGGCCAGCTGACGGTCGCATCGGCGAGCGCGGAGCTGGGCGAGGGGACCGAGACGCTCGACGTCGAGTTTTCCGGGGAGCCGGTCTCCATCGGCCTGAACGCGCAGTACCTGCTCGAGTTTCTCGACGAGGCCGAGACGGAGAAGGTCCGCCTGGAGCTCAAGGACGAGAACGCCCAGTGCGTCTGCAAGCCCGAAGGGGAGATCGAATCGGCCTCCCGCTACATTTACGTCGTCATGCCGATGCGGCTGTAGGGACCAAAAAGGACGCCTTGCGCTTCTCCGAGATCACACCGCTTCGCTTCCGCAACCTCTCCCCGGACCCCGTTTTCTTCGGCCACGGCCTGCACGTGCTGGCCGGAGAGAACGGGCAGGGGAAGACCAATCTGCTCGAAGCCGTCGCGCTTCTCTGCGGTCAGCGCTCCTTTCGCCGGGCGCTGCCCTCCTCGTGCGCGCCGGACGGCGAGCGCTTCGCGGTCTCCGGGGAGCTCTGCCGGCAGGGGCCGGGCGAGCGGCTCTCCGTCGAGTGGTCGCGGGCCGGCGGCCGGCGCTTCCTCCGCGGCGAGAAGGCCGCGGCCTTCCGCGAGATCTCGGAGCTCGCTCCGGCGGTCTTCCTGGCGCCGGAGCACTGGGAGCTTCTCGCCGGCCCACCCCAGGCGCGGCGGCGCTTTCTCGACCGGCTGGTCCTAGCCCGCAAGCCCGCGGCGGGAGACGATCTGGCCCGCTACGGGCGGGCGCTCGCGGAGAGAAACGCGCTGCTGGCGCCCGGCCGGGGCCGGGCCCCGGGCGCCGAGGAGCTCGAGACGTGGACGGAGGAGCTCGTCCTCGCCGGGGCCGCGGTCCGCCGGGAGCGGGCCGAGGCCCTTCTCGAGTGGGGGCGCTTCTTCGAGCCGCTCGCCCGGGAGGCGGGGCCGGAGTACGCCGGAATTCGCGCCGACTACCCGGCCGGGGCCGAGACCGAGGAGAGCCTTCGGGCCTCCTGCGGAAGGATGCTGCCGGCCGAGAGGCGGCGAGGGCATTCTCTCTGCGGCCCCCACCGCGACGATCTGATCTGGACCCGCGGCGGGCGGCCGCTCGCCGCCGAGGCCTCCTCCGGCGAGGTCCACCGCGTGGTCGCGCTGGCGAAGCTGGCCGAGTGGCACGCGGTCTCGCTCGCGCGGGCAGAGGCGCCGCTGTTTGCGGCCGACGACTTCGACGCCGGGCTTTCGCGCGCCGGCATCGAGGCGCTGCTTTCGGAGCTTCCGACGGGAGCCCAGGTCCTGCTGACCACGGCCTCCGACCCCGCCCGCTGGAAGGGGCGGGCGACCCTGATCTGGATGCGCGCGGGCCGGGCCCTGGCGCCCGCGCCGGCCGCGGCCCTCTCCGCATCGGGAGCCTGACGCGCCCATGAGCACCGCCTACACCACCGACTCGATCAAGCTCTTAAAGGGGCTCGAGGCCGTCCGCAAGCGGCCCGGCATGTACATCGGCGACACCAACGACATCTCGGGGCTGCACCACATGGTCTTCGAGCTCGTGGACAACTCGATCGACGAGGCGCAGGTCGGCTTCTGCGACCACGTCACGGTGACGATCCACGCCGACAACTCCGTCACGGTCGAGGACAACGGGCGCGGCATCCCGGTCGGGCTCCACAAGGAGCACAAGCGCGAGACGCTGGAAATCATCCTGACGGACCTCCACTCCGGCGGAAAGTTCGACGACATCTCCTACAAGGTCTCCGGCGGGCTGCACGGTGTCGGGGTCTCGGTCGTCAACGCCCTGTCGCGCCGGCTCGAGGTCGAGGTGCGCCGCGACGGCAAGGTCTGGCAGCAGGCTTACGAAAGGGGGCGGCCGGTCGCCCCCATCAAGGCGGTCGGAACCGCGAAGAAGACCGGCACGAAGGTCACGTTCTGGCCGGACACCGACATCTTCTCGGTGACCGAGTTCCACTTCGACAGCCTCTCGCAGCGGTTGCGCGAGCTCTCGTTCCTGAACCCGGGTGTGACGATCTCGATCCGCGACGAGCGCACCGAGAAGAAGCACGACTTCGCCTACGAGGGGGGCATCAAGTCCTTCGTCGAGCACCTGAACAAGACCAAGCAGCCGATCCACGACAAGGTCGTCTACTTCCAGGAGGTCAAGAACGGCACCGGGGACCCCAAGCGCGACGCCGACAAGGAGCGGGTCGAGGTCGCCCTCCAGTGGAACGAAGGGTACGCCGAGACGATCTTCACCTTCACCAACACGATCAACAACCGCGACGGGGGCACGCACCTGGAGGGGTTCAAGACGGCATTGACGCGAGCCATCCAGAAGTACGCCGACGCGAACAACCTGACCAAGGCCTTGAAGGAGACGACACTCTCCGGCGACGACTGCCGCGAGGGCTTGACCGCCGTCGTCTCGGTCAAGGTGCGGGACCCCAAGTTCTCCTCGCAGACCAAGGACAAGCTCGTCTCCTCGGAAGTGAAGACCTGGGTGCAGCAGGTCGTCTACGAGAAGCTCGGGTCATACCTGGAGGAGAACCCCCGCGTCGCGCGCAAGATCGTCCAGAAGATCGTCGAGTCGGCAAGGGCGCGCGAGGCCGCCCGCAAGGCCCGGGAGCTCGTCCGCCGCAAGGGGGCGCTCGACAGCGGGGCGCTGCCCGGCAAGCTCGCCGACTGCCAGGAGAAGAACCCGGCCTTCTCGGAGCTCTTCATCGTCGAGGGGGACTCGGCCGGCGGCTCGGCCAAGCTCGGCCGCGACCGGCGTTTTCAGGCGATCCTGCCCCTGCGCGGCAAGATCCTGAACGTCGAAAAGGCGAGGCTCGACAGGATGCTCGCCTCGGCAGAGATTCGCACGCTGATTACCGCTCTCGGGACAGGCATCGGCGAGGACTTCGATGTCTCGAAGCTGCGGTACCACAAGGTTTTGATTATGACGGACGCCGATGTGGACGGATCGCACATCCGGACGCTGCTCTTGACCTTCTTCTTCCGACACATGGTGGCGGTCATCGAGAAGGGGTACCTCTACATCGCCCAGCCGCCGCTCTTCAAGGTGGCCGAGGGGAAGAAGGAGACGTACCTGAAGGACGAGAAGGAGATGTCGAAGTTCCTCCTGGCGCGCCTGGGCGAGGACCGGTCGCTGTCCTCCGAGATGTCGGGCGCTTCCGTCTCGGGCGCGAAGCTGGTTTCCCTCCTCGAGAAGATGGAGGAGTACCGCAACCACGTCGGACGGCTGGGCCTGCGCGGGATCCCCGAGGGGCTCGTGCGGGCGCTGCTCGACCGGGGGATCGCCTCGAAGAACGACCTCGCCGAGAAGAAGCGGGTGGAGGATCTCGTCAAGGCCGCGCGCGCCTTCGACCTGGAGAAGGCCGAGGTCGTGGCCGACGAGGAGCACTCCGGCTGGGCGCTCGAGATCGTGCGCAAGGTCAACGGCGTGCCGCGGTCCGCGCGCATCGACGCCGACTTCGTCGGCTCCTTCGAGATGAGGCGCATCCGAGAGCTCGCCCGCTCGATCCAGGCGTTCCTGGACGGCCCCTACGTCGTCACCCGGAACGGCGAAAGCGAGCAGCATCAGAACCTGCCCGCCGTCGTGGATGCCATCTACGAGTCGGCCAAGAAGGGCTTGACCGTCAGCCGCTACAAGGGCCTGGGCGAGATGGATGCCGAGGAGTTGTGGGAAACGACGATGAACCCGGAGAAGCGGCGGCTGCTCCACGTCTCCGTCGAGGACTCCGTCGAGGCCGACGAGATCTTCTCGATCCTGATGGGCGACGCGGTCGAGCCGCGGCGGGAGTTCATCGAGCAGAACGCCCTGAACGTGAGAAACCTAGACATCTAGCTAGCTAGTTCTCAGTTTTCAGTCGTCAGTTTTCGGTTCCAGAACTGACAACTGACAACTGACAACTGACAACCGGCAACTTCACATGACCACCGCCCTGCTCACCCCCGAGGAAAAGGTCCCCATCACCATAGAGGAGGAGGTCCGGCGCTCCTACCTCGACTACGCCATGTCCGTCATCATCGGACGCGCGCTGCCGGACGTGCGCGACGGCCTGAAGCCCGTGCACCGCCGCTGCCTCTACGCGCTGTGGGAGCAGGGCAACCTCCACAACAAGCCGCACAGGAAGTCGGCGCGCATCGTCGGAGACGTGCTCGGCAAGTACCATCCCCACAGCCCCGAGGCGGTCTACGACACGATCGTGCGGATGGCGCAGGACTTCTCCATGCGCTACCTGCTGGTGGACGGCAAGGGCAACTTCGGCTCGGTCGACGGCGACAATCCGGCCGCGATGCGGTACACCGAGGTGCGGCTGACCCGCCTCTCGGCGGAGCTGATCGGCGACGACATCGACAAAGAGACGGTCGACTGGGTCCCCAACTACGACGCGTCGCTGCGGGAGCCGACGGTCCTTCCCTGCCAGTTCCCGAACCTGCTCGTCAACGGGAGCTCGGGCATCGCGGTGGGCATGGCGACCAACATCCCGCCGCACAACCTCTCCGAGGTCGTGGACGCGACGGTCGAGCTGATCCGGCATCCCGACGCAAGCCTCGGTCAGCTCATGAAGAGGCTGCCGGGGCCCGACTTCCCCACCGCCGGCTTCATCCACGGCGCCGTCGGGATCCGCGAGGCCTACAAGACGGGGCGCGGGATCATCCAGGTGCGCGCCCGCGCGGTCGTCGAGAAGGCGGCCCGCGGCGACAAGGAAGCGATCGTCGTCACGGAGATCCCCTACCAGGTCAACAAGGCGAAGCTGATCGAGCGGATCGCCGAGCTGGTCAACGACAAGAAGATCGAGGGGGTCGCCGACCTGCGCGACGAGTCGAACCGGGAGGGGATCCGGGTCGTCGTCGAGTTGAAGCGCGGTGAGAACGCGCAGGTGATCCTCAACAAGCTCTACGCCCTGACCCCGATGCAGTCGACCTTCGGGATCATCTTCCTCGCGATCGTGGACAACCAGCCCCGCGTGCTGGGGCTCAAGGAGCTGCTGCGCCACTTCATCGACCACCGCCGGTCCGTGGTCATCCGCCGCACGCAGTTCGACCTGAAGAAGGCGGAGGAGAGGGCGCACCTGCTGCGGGGCCTCGCGCTCGCGCTGGCCAACATCGACCAGGTCATCAAGATCATCCGCGCCTCGAAGGACCCGAAGGAGGCGAAGGACCGCCTGATCGCCGAGGTCTCGATGACCCGGTCGGGCCTCGAGAAGTTCGTCGGCGGATCGATGGCGGCCGCGGGGGAGGAGGGCAGACCCTCCGACGTGCTGCGCCTGGACGAGACGCAGGCCCAGGCGATCCTGGACATGCGCCTGCAGCGCCTGACGGGACTGGAGCGCGAGAAGATCGTGGCGGAGTTCCGCGAGGTCCTCGCGCTGATCGCGAAACTGCGGGAGATCCTGGGCTTGGA
>JBOGJK010000374.1:0-1624 GCA_050745345.1 Thermoanaerobaculia bacterium | reverse complement strand
GCCCGTGCCTTCGAGCCGGATTCCACCGAGGTCGCGAACGACCTCTCCCGATCGCCGACCATCTCGGAGCGGATGACCGGGACCGGCATCATCCTCGGCACGGCTGCCTACATGAGCCCCGAGCAGGCGCGAGGTAAGCCGGTGGACAAGCGGTCGGACATCTGGGCGTTTGGCGTCACGCTCTACGAGACGCTCTCCGGCCGTCGGCTCTTCACCGGCGAAACGGTGTCGGACACGCTGGCGGCGGTCTTGAAGACCGACCCGGATTGGAACGCGCTGCCGGCCGACACGCCGCTCTCGATCCGGCGGCTGCTCGCGCGGTGCCTGGATCGGGACCTGAAGCACCGCCTCCACGACATCGCCGACGCGCGCGTAGAGATCGAGGACGCGATCCAGGCGCTTCGGGGAACCTCGCGAGAAATCTCGGCTTTCATCCCGCCGCCGGGGACGGCCGTTCCGGCGCGGCGCGCGGGCCTACTCCCCCTCCTTGCGGCTGCCACGGCCGTCGTTGTGGCTTTCGCGCTCGGCCTGTGGGGCGGGAGCCGGGGCGGCCCCTCGCCCGCCGCTCCCGTCATCCGCGCGACCCTCCCCCTGCCGGCCGGCACGTACCTGGCCGGGTGGGCGTCGCCGGTCGTGGCCCTCTCCCCGGACGGCCGAAAACTGGCTTTCGCCACGCAGGAGGAGAACGGCATGACACACCTTTACGTGCAACACCTCGACCGGACCGAGGGGCAGCTTGTTCCCGGAAGCGAAAACGCGGAGGGACCTTTCTTCTCGCCCGACGGCGAGTGGGTCGCCTTCGCGGTCGAGGTCTCGGGGCGCAGCGCCCGGCCCGGGGAACTCAAGAAATACTCGCTGGCGACCGGCCTGACTCAAACGATCTGCGGGATCGGAGACTACTTCGGTGGTTTTTGGAACGAGGACGGATCAATTTTCTTTGTGGACGTGCAGCCGAAAGGGATCTGGAAGGTCTCCGCGAACGGAGGCCGGGCCGAGGCGGTCGTCCCAAAATTCCGAATCAACGGGCAGGAGGGCAACCGGGCGGTCGCGTGGCCACAGCCTCTTCCCGGCGGAAAGTCCCTTCTCTTGACCGACTGGGACGCCTCGGCGATCGGAGATATCTCGATCCTCGATCTCTCGAGCCGCGAACTGAAGAGCCTTGGCTTTTCGGCGCTCTGGGCACGCTATCTCCCGACGGGGCATCTGCTCTCCGTCTCAACGGACGGGGTCTTGGCGGCTGCTCAGTTCGACCCCGAGCGCCGGGAGATCACCGGCCCATCCGTCGCCATCCTCAAAGACCTCGCTCTCGGCAACCGCGCCCCCGCCGCCGCTTTATCCGAATCCGGCCTCTTCGCGTATGCCACGGGCTACCTACGAGGAAGCGGGCGCGAGCTGCTGAAGCTCGTTCGCGTCGCGAAGGGAGGCGTCATCACGCCTCTCCCATTCGAAGCGGATGTCTTCGGGCGGTTCCCCCGTCTCTCCCCGGACGGAAAGCGGCTCGCCGTCACGACCCGGGCGGCAGAATTGTGGATCTACGACCTCTTGCGGAACACGCGGACTCGTCTTCCACCGGGCAAGGTGGCCGGGACGGACTGGCCGCTCTGGTCGCCGGACGGGCAGAGGC
>JBOGJK010000373.1:0-2166 GCA_050745345.1 Thermoanaerobaculia bacterium | reverse complement strand
GCTCCACTCGACGGCCATGCCATCTTTTCGATGCTGCGGGGAACCTTCTATCCCCTCGGCCGCTCGCTTTTCGGAGGTGTTCGGAGGGTCCTCTCCGGCTGTTATCTGGAGATCGACGCCAAACGAGCGCGGCTCGGGCTCCGTCGGGCGATACCACTTTATGTGGCCACGCGCGAGATCAACCGCCGGGACGCGGTCGCGCTCGTCGGTGAGACCGTGACCGGGCTCGCCCGCCGATTGACGGCCGGTGAGGAGACTGTGTTCGACCTGACCGGCGGAATGGACACCCGTCTGCTCGCCGCTGGCATCCGGCGCGTGAACCCTCCCGGGATCGGAACCCGGTTCACCTGGAGCGTGGTAGGGCCCGCGGATCTGGCGGACACGCGGGTCGCCGCGCAGGTGGCGGAGGTCCTCGGTTGGCCTTTCCGACGACTGGATCGGGTCACCTCCGGCGAGTCGGATCTGTCCCGACTCGAAGCCGATGCGGTGCTTTCCGACGGAGCCTGTCTGATCGACGCGGCGTACGGTCGGCTCCGGCACGAGGAGAAGGAGGGCGGTTCGTTTGGACGAGCGGGCGGGATGGGAGGGGAGCTTCTCCGGGGCTGGTTATGGGGGCAGGAGTTTCTCGCGCTCGGTCGGACGAGCCGGGTCAACTACGAGTCCCTCCTGGCTTACCGGATTCGCCCTTCTCGAGCGTTCGAAGGCTCGCTGCTGGGAGGCGAGTGGCCTTCCCTGGCCCAGCACGACGCGATCATCCTGCAGCCGTATCGGGACATCGGCCACGCCGGCGGCGACCGCGTGAACGCTTACAAGCTCGACGTCATCGCGCAACACAAGCTGCTCTACCTGTCGTATCACTGGCTCGCGGGCATCCGCCGCGTCCGACTTCCCTTTGTGTCCTGGGAGTTCTGCCGGACGGTGCTCTCTCTTCCCTGGCGGCTGCGGGCAACGCGTCGCTTGCTACTCCAGGTCTTCGCCGAACTGAGCCCCGAGCTGACCCGAGTCCCGACCAGCAAGGGTGAGCCGATGACGCCGCTCGGCTGGTCGTCCCTGCCTCTCTACGGGAAAAGAGTCGCCTCGGAGCTTTGGCGCGGGGTTCCGTTCGTTCTGGCCCGCCTGCGAAGGTCAACGCCCCAATTGAGAGTGGAGCCGCCACCGCCACCTCCCTGGTCGTGGATCTCGGTGCTCCAGGAGGCGCGGCATGTTTCGGCCCTGGTCGACCCTTCCTTCGTTCGGAGCGCCTGCAAGTTCGACAAGCCGGATGCGGATCGGCTTCGCGCTTTTCACGCTCTCTTGACGCTGGAGCTCCTGTGCCGCGGGATGCCGCGTGTTCGCAAGGAGGTGGTTTTCTGGGACGCAGAGAAGCTAGCGTAGGACCGGCGGGAGGATGAGGCGAGGTGCGGGTCGAGGTCGATGAAGGGATCCTTGATCGGGAAGCATCAATCGAGTTGGGTCTTCGGGCGACGCCCCGAGAACGGAGTCCAGGAGGGGACGGGACGATGAAGGTGCCATTCTTCCGGCCGGATCTATCCGAAGGCGAGATCGAAGAGGTGGTGAAGACCCTGCGCTCGGGCTGGCTGACGACCGGGCCGAGGGTCCGGCGCTTCGAAGAGGGGTTCGCCGCCGCCGTCGGCGCCAGTCACGCAGTGGCAGTGAACTCCTGCACGGCCGCGCTGCACTTGGCGGTCGAGGCGCTAGGGCTCAAGGAACGGGAAGCTGTTCTTTTGCCGACGATGACCTTCGCCGCCTCGGCGGAGGTGGTCCGGTACCTCGGTGCCATTCCGATTCTAGTGGATTGCGATCCGGTGACTCTGAACATGGACCTCGAAGACGCTTCGAGGAAGCTCGAAGCCCATTCGAGCGGAAGGCTTCCGCCGTCGATCCCGCGAGGTTCTCGAGCGGTCGGCATCATACCGGTTCATGTCGGAGGGTGGATGATGGATACCGACGCCGTCGAAGCCTGGGCGAAGGAGCGAAAGCTCTGGGTCGTCGAGGACGCGGCGCACGCATTCCCCGCCTCGTGGCGCAGCGGCCCCGACGCGCCCTGGCGGCGTTGCGGCGAGAAGACGGCCGCGGTCTCCTGCTTTTCCTTCTACGCCAACAAAACGATCACGACAGGGGAGGGAGGAATGGCGATCACCGAGGACGCCGGCCTCGCTCACCGCA
>JBOGJK010000372.1:0-7220 GCA_050745345.1 Thermoanaerobaculia bacterium | reverse complement strand
GCTGGGGAGCGCGCGGGTGTGGCCGGAGGAGCGGGCGGGGCCGGCGCAGGCGCCGGAACCCGGGCGAGCGCCCCGGAGGGAGGCGTGATATGGGCGGTTTCGACCCCGCGACTGGGAGTCGCCACGGTCGTCTCGACGCTCGAGGCCTCCACATGGGTCAGCCGGGCGAGGTTGGAGAAGCGCGCCGAGGCTCCCGTCATCTCCCGGTAGAGCGCGTGCAGGTCGCGCAGCATCTCCTGCATCGACGGGTATCGCTTGTCGACCTGCTTCTCCATCGCCCGGCGGACAACGGCGACCAGGGCCGGAGGCACGTCGGTCGCGATGCTCTCGATCGGTTCCGGCTGCTCGTTCAGAATGCGGTAGAGCACGGTCGAGAGGTGCTCTCCGCGGAATGGCTTTCGATACGTGAGGAGCTCGTAGGCCACCACGCCCAGCGCGAAGATGTCGGTGCGCCGGTCCACGGCCTCTCCCCGGATCTGCTCGGGAGCCAGATACGCCGAGGTGCCGAGCGTGATGCCGGTTTGCGTCAGGTGCGACTCGCTCTGCAGCGACTTGGCGATGCCGAAGTCCATGATCTTTACCGCGCCGTCCTCCAGGATCCGGATGTTGGCGGGCTTGATGTCGCGGTGGATGATCTGCGCCTCGTGGGCGTAATGGAGGCCCTCGGCGATGGCCATCAGGATCTCCACCTTGCGCACGACCGGGACGGCCTCGCCGCGCTTGATCTTCTTGTCGAGGTCTTCGCCGGTAAGGAACTCCTGGACGATGTACGGGATGCCGTTCTCGACCCCGAAGTCGTAGATGGTCGTGATGTGGCGGTGGTGGAGGTTGCCGGCGAGCTCGGCTTCGCGGAAGAACCGGCTCTTGATCTCCTCGTCGTTGATGGAGCAGGTCTTGATCGCGACGGCCCTCTTGATGAAAGGGTCGCGGCCGCGAAAGACGGCGCCGAAGCCGCCAACTCCAATCTGCTCGGAGATCTCG
Source organism: Thermoanaerobaculia bacterium (assembly GCA_050745345.1). Classification (GTDB taxonomy): domain Bacteria; phylum Acidobacteriota; class Thermoanaerobaculia; order UBA5066; family Gp7-AA6; genus DATBFU01. Next base: position 6,239 of record JBOGJK010000372.1, on the reverse strand, counting down.
TACTTGCCGATCTTCTCCAGCATGGCGTCTGATCAGTTTAAACGATCGCGTCGTCTGGCACCCTTCGCCTCGGGCGCGCCGCGGCACGCAAGTGGCTCCCGTTTCGGGAGTTGCCGGGCCGGAAACGGCGCGGGACCGCTGGAGCCGGGCTACACTTCGCCCGTGAGAACGGCGTCGGCACTCGCGCTCGTGGTCGCGCTCGCGGCGGCCGGCGCGGGCTGCGGCCGCCCGGGAGACCGGGCTCCATCCCGGCAGGCGGGGGAGAGCTCGCCTTCCGGGGGCCTGCTGCGGGCGCAGCCCCTGTTCCGCCCGCCGGCCGACGGGCTCCTGACAGACGAGCAGGTGGAGCGCTTCTTGCGCGTCCGCCGGGCGGCCAAGGGGCGCACCGACGCGGAAAGCGCCCGGGCGCTGGGGGTCTCCGCGGAAGAGGTCGCCTGGACGCGCGCCCGGGTCATCGAGGCCCTCGCCGCTCTGGACGAGAAGCGCGTGCGGGACGCCTCGGTCGAGGCGTACGGGAAGGCCCTGGCGGGTCTCCGGAGCGCGCGCGCGAGCGCCCGGGACTCCGGGGAAGCGAGCCTGCTCGACCAGCAGATCGCCGCGCTCGAGCGGGAGCGCGCGGCAGTGCGCCGGGAGGAAACGGCGCCGCCCGCGCTCGCGGGCAACTTGCGGAAGGTCGCCGACCGCCGCGCGGAGCTGGACGCCGTCGCGCCGTGACGGGGCTCTCCCCCTTCCTGCAGGAAGAGATCGCGGCGGGCTCCTTTCCCGGGGCCGCCGCGCTCGTCGGGTCCGCCGGTGCGATTCTGGCGGAGGCGCTCGAGGGCGACGCCGCGGTCGAGCCGGAGCGTGAGAAGCTCGCGGCCGACACCCTGTTCGATCTCGCGAGCCTGACCAAGCCGCTCGCGGCCGGAGCGCTCCTGCGCCTGGCCCTCGGGCGAGGCCTTTCGCTCGAGGACCCTCCCGGCAGGTTCCTGCCGGAGTGGAGGAAGACACGCTTCGACGGCATCACGCTGGAGAGGCTGCTGACGCACACTTCTGGTCTGCCGGCCTGGTACCCGCTCTATGCGTGCGGAGAGGGCCGGGCGGCCTATCGCCGAACGCTCGCCGGAATCGAGCCGGAGGGCCGGCCCGGCGCGGCGGTGGTCTACAGCGACCTCGGGTTCCTCGTCCTGGGCGATGTCCTCGAAGTCTTCTTCTCGGCGCCGATCGAGCGATGTTTCGCCGAGCTCGTGGCCGCGCCGGCGGGCTCGGCGGCGCGCTTCCTGCCGGAACGCGCCGCGTCGTGCGCCGCAACGGAAAGGGGCGACCGCTTCGAGCGGGAGAGGACCGCCGCGCTCGGCCTCTCCTACGGCGCCTTCCGGCAGGGAGTCGTCCGCGGACAGGTCCACGACGGCAACGCCTTTCGCCGCGGCGGCGCGGCGGCGCACTCGGGCCTCTTCGGGACGGCGCCCGATGTCTGGAGGCTCTCGCGCGGCTGGCTCGACGACGCCGCTTCCCCTTGGACGGGGGACCGCACACCGGAGATGTCCGAAGCGCGCGGCCTTTCCTGGCAGGGACGCCGCGGCGCGGGCTCCGCCGTACCGGAGTTCTCGGAGACCGCCTTCGGCCACACCGGGTTCACCGGCACCTCGGTCTGGATCGACCCGGGGCGGGGCCGGATCTTCGTCCTGCTGACCAACCGGATCCATCCGGAGGTGCGGGACGTCAACTTCAACGAGGTCCGGCAGCGGTTTCACCGATTTGTCGTGAACCGGGAACCGTGAACCGGTAACCGGAGCCCCTCGGTTCACGGTTTTCGGTTCACGATTCACGGCGGGTCAAACTGCTATAGTTTTCCCTCTCATGGAGGAGATCCTCATCCTGGACGGCGCCCGAACGCCGATGGCCGAATACAACGGCTCGTTCGCGGAGGTCTCGGCAATCGACCTCGGCGTCCACGCCTCGAAGGCCGCCCTCTCCCGCTCCGGCACCGACCCGTCGGAGATCGACCACGTCATCTTCGGAAACGCCCTCCAGACTTCCGGGGACGCGATCTACGGCGCCCGCCACGTCGCCTTGAAGAGCGGCGTGCCGAAGGAGGTCCCGGCCCTCACCGTCAACCGGCTCTGCGGCTCCGGCTTCGAGGCGATCGTGCAGGGCGCGTACCGGATCCTGCTCGGGGAGGCGGAGACCGTTCTGGCGGGTGGCATGGAGAACATGACGCAGGCGCCACACGTCATTCGCGGGGCCCGAAAAGGCTTGCGCCTCGGGCAGGGGCAGCTCGAGGACTCCCTGATGGTCGCTCTGCTGGACTCCTACACGGGGCTCTACATGGCGCAGACCTCCGACCGGGTGGCCGCACGGTACGGCATCACGCGGCAGGAGCAGGACGAGTACGCCCTCTGCTCGCAGCGGCGGGCGGCCGCGGCCTGGGAGTCGTGCCGGCTCTCCGAGGAGGTCGTCCCCGTCGAGGTCCGCTCCGGGCGCAAGACGGTCCGCGTCGAACGGGACGACCACATGCGCCCCGATACCACGCTCGAGGCGCTCGCCATCCTTGCCCCTTCCTTCGGCAAGGACGGGCAGGTGACGGCGGGCAACGCGTCCGGGATCGTCGACGGCGCCGCGGCCGTGGTCGTGACCTCCGCCTCCCGGGCGAAGAGAAAGGGCGCGAGGGCCCTGGGCCGGCTCGTCTCCTGGGCGGTCGTGGGCTGCGATCCCGAGCTGATGGGCCTGGGGCCGGCGCCCGCCGCGCGGGCCGCCCTCGCGCGGGCGGGCCTCGCCCCGGAGCGGATCGACCTCTGGGAAATCAACGAGGCCTTCGCCGGCCAGATCCTCGGGGTCGTCCGGGAGCTCGGCCTGGACCGGGAGAAGTTGAACGTCAACGGCGGCGCCATCGCCCTGGGACATCCGCTCGCTGCCACCGGCACCCGCTGCACGCTGACGCTCTTGAAGGAGCTGCGGCGCCGCGGGTCGCGATACGGCCTCGCCGGGGCCTGTATCGGCGGCGGCCAGGGGATCGCGGTCGTGGTCGAGTCCCTCCCCTAGCAGGAGCCGCCGCTGGACTGGTCGGAGCGGATCCTCTCCTTCCCGGTGCGCGCGGCGGCGGTGGCCGACTTCCTGCAGGACCTGCGCGCCCACGGGTCCGCCGACTTGAACGCCCTCCTGGCGACGCTAAACGAAGGCTCGCTCGTGCGCGAGGCCCTTGGCCACTGGACCGGGAAGGGCTGGATCGTGATCGCGCCTTCGACACCCTTGCAGGCGCTGACCGGCCCCGGCTTCTCGCGCGGCCTGACGCTCGAGCAGTTCTGCGGAGGCGGGGCGCCCGAGAATCCGCCGGAGAAGGAGGACGAGGAGCCGCATGGCGATGAGAATCCGTAGGGTCGGGGTGCTCGGGGGCGGGCTGATGGGCTCGGGGATCGCCGAGGTTGCCGCCCGCGCCGGATACGACACGGTGGTGCGGGAGGTCTCCGAGGAGCTGGCGTCGAGCGGGATCGGCCGCGTCGAGTCGTCGATCGGCAAGGCGGTGGAGCGCCAGAAGCTGACCGCGGCCGATGCGGAAGCGGCGCGAAAGCGTCTGTCGGCGACGACCAGCCTCTCGGAGCTGTCCGATTGCGACCTGGTCGTCGAGGCGATCGTGGAGAACCTGGAGGTCAAGAAGGAGACCTTTCGGGAGCTCGACGGTCTCTGCAAGCCGGAGACGATCTTCTGCTCGAACACTTCCTCGCTCACGATCACGGAGCTGTCCGCGGCGACGAACCGGCCGGACCGCTTCGCGGGGCTGCACTTCTTCAATCCGGTCCCGGTGATGAAACTGGTGGAGGTGGTCCGCACGATCTCGACCTCCGACGAGACGGCCGAAACGGTCTTCGCGTTCGCCCAGTCGCTCGGCAAGGAGCCGATCCGGGCCCGGGACAACTCGGGGTTCGTCGTGAACCGTCTGCTCGTGCCGTACCTGCTCGACGCGGTGCGGGCGCTGGAGGAGGGCGTGGGCACGAAGGAGGACATCGACAAGGGGATGGAGCTGGGCTGCGGCCACCCGATGGGGCCCTTGAAGCTCCTCGACTTGGTCGGGCTCGACACGACCTTCGCGATCGCGGAGATCATGTTCCAGGAGTACCGCGAGAAGCGCTTCGCGCCGCCGCCGCTCTTGAAGCGGATGGTCCTGGCGGGCCGCTACGGCCGCAAGTCCGGCCGCGGCTTCTACGATTACGGGGGGAAGGCTTGAGCGCAGCGATCCGCGTCGAGACCGAAGACGGCATCCGCACGGTCACCGTGGACCGGTCGGAGAAGCTGAACGCTCTGAACACGGAGGTGATGGAGGCGCTCGACGCCGCGTTCGCGGAGGCGGCGGGGGACGACTCGTTGCGCTGCCTCATCGTGACCGGCGCGGGGGAGAAGGCCTTCATCGCGGGGGCCGACATCGGGGAGCTCGCGAAGCTTTCGCCGATCGGCGGGTACGCTCACGCGCGCCGCGGCCAGGCGGTGCTCGACCGCCTCGAGCGGATGCCGGTGCCGACGATCGCCGCGATCAACGGCTACGCGTACGGCGGGGGCCTCGAGCTCGCAATGGCCTGCGCGTTGCGCGTCGCTTCGGAGAACGCCAAGATGGGTCTGCCGGAGACCTCGCTCGGGATCCTGCCGGGGTACGGCGGCACGCAGCGCCTCGCCCGGCTGGTCGGGACCGCGCGGGCGATGGAGCTGGTCCTGACCGCCGAAAAGGGAGTGACCGCCGCGGAGGCGCACCGGATCGGTCTGGTCAACCGGGTCGTGCCCGCCGGGCAGGCGCTCTCGGGCGCCCGGGAGCTGGCGCGCCGGATCGCTTCGAACGGCCCCGCCGCCTGTCGCCATGCGATGGAATCGATCCGGCGGGGGATGGAGATGCCCCTTTCCGAGGGGCTGCTCCTGGAGGCGACGCTCTTCGGGCTCTGCGCGGCGACCGAGGACATGAAGGAAGGGATGACGGCGTTCCTCGAAAAGCGCCCGGCCCGCTTCACCGGACGCTAGGCCCCGCGCCGTGGGCATCGACCTCGTCAGCGCCTGCGTCTTCTGCGCGGGATTCCTGCTGGGAGCGGATCTGCCTCCGCGCGGGGGCCTCTCGACGGAGATCGGTCTTGCCTACGCGACGCTCGCGCGCGAGATCCCGGCAAGCGGCGAGGAGAATTTCGACGTCTCCGACGTCACGCCCAAGTTCGTCCTGATCGGCCTCGGAAACGCGCGCCCGGCGCGGGAGGGCCTGGGCGCCGGCACGCCCGCCTTCGAGTGGCGCGTGCGGGTCGCCTTCGGGCCGTCGCACGACGAGCAGATCCGCAACGCCTCGGCGACCCTCGAGGGGGTCGAGACGGACGGGACAGGGCGGTACGAGAACTTCGCCCTGCTCGGGCGCTTCCCGATCGGCGGCCGCGGCTCCCTCGAGCTGGGTCTCGACCGGCGCCGGGAGAACGCGACCGAGATTCTCAACATCGGCGGCGAGCAGCAGCAGGTGAGCGAGCAGCGCAATCTGACAGCCGAGCGGGCCGATGGCGCGATCGGGTGGCGCCACCGGTGGAAGGGCTTCGAGGCCGGGGGGAGCGCGCGCTACGTCAAGGTCACCGGGTATAACGCCACGGCGGGCGCCTTCCACAACTCCTCCGGCGGGTTCTTCGGCGGAAGTCTCGAGGGGCGCTGGAGAAGCGGAGGCTGGACGGTCGTACTGCAGGCCGAGCGGTTGAGCGGCTCGATCGACGTGCACGAGGAGAGCCTTCCGGACTTTCGTGCGCGCGACACCTCGGAGCAAGCGACCCTCGAGGCGTACCGCCTCGGGGTGGGCTACTGCTGGCCGCGCACGGACCTCCACGTGACGGCCACATACGACCGGCAGCATCTTCCTTTCGTCGCGCTCGCGGTGCTGGGAACCGAGACCGTGGCCTTCGACGGCGGCTACCATCCCGACTCGAACAACCGGCAGTTCCTCGGGGACCTGACGGTGCGCTACGCCTTCACCCCCGCGATCCGCGCGCGGATCGGCCTGCGTCTGGGCGCGGGGGAGGAGACCGTGGACCTGACCGACGCCCTGGGGGACCGCCCGGCCTCGACGCTCGAGGTCGAGCGCGGTGGCCGATTCGGCGGGGGTCTCTCCCGGACGCTGGGCTTTCCGGAGCTGACGTTCTTCCTCGGCGCCGACTTCGCGATCGGAGGGGGCCGCTGACCCGCCCGCCCCGCGCTGCCGGCGGCCCCGGGAGAGCCCCGTTCGGTTGAACTGCTCCGGCGCCCGGACTACACTGGAG
>JBOGJK010000371.1:0-3853 GCA_050745345.1 Thermoanaerobaculia bacterium | reverse complement strand
TCCTTCCTCGTCGTGCGTGAGCATCAGGTTGTCGGGAGCGATGTCCCGGTGGATGACGCCCTTTCGGTGCAGGTATCCGAGGGCAAGCAGCGCGTGGTGCGCGATCTCGATCGACAGCGGGACGCCGGGGCATCCCCGCGAGCGCAGGAAGTCGGCGAGGTTGACGCCGTCGATGAACTCCATGACCAAGTAGGCGGTCCCGTCCTCGTCCACGGCGTAGTCGTGGATGGTGCAGATGTTGGGGTGCTTCAGCCGGATCGCGGTCTTGGCTTCTTCGAGGAACCGGCGCTTCAGGTCGGCGTCCGCGACGACGTGCGGCTGCATGACCTTGACGACGCGGATCTCGTCGAGGAGGCGGTGGCGCACGCGGTAGATCGTCCCCATGCCGCCCTCGCGAATCTTGGCGAGGATCTCGTACTTGCCCTCGAGGAGAAGCTTGGGTTGCTGCACCGGGGCGCGCCTCCAAATGAAAGCGTCCGATTGTAGAACGGAAACCCGCGTGCCGCCGGAAGGCGCGCGGGACGCGAGCGGTTTTGCCGGCGGACGGCGCGGAAATCCGGTTACAATGCTGGAAAGAATGGCGGCCACATCGTCAGGCGAGCCGGCCTCGGCCGCCGGGGATTCCGCGATTCGCGCCCTCTCCGCCCTCTTCCTCTCGGCCCGTCCCGCGCAGTGGGTCAAGAACCTGGTGCTGCCGCTGCCGTTTCTCTTCGGCGGCGCGCTCGGCACGGCACGGGGCTGGGTGCTCGCGGCGGCGGGCTTTCTCGCTTTCTGCGCTGTCACGAGCGCGATCTACCTCGTCAACGACGTCATGGACCGGGAGCGCGACGCCGCCCACCCGGTCAAGCGGCACCGGCCGCTGGCGGCGGGGGAGCTGCGCCCCGGGGCCGCCGTGGCGTCCGCGGCGCTGCTCGGCGCGGGGGGGCTCGGCGCGGCCTTCCTGCTGGAGCCCGGGTTCGGCCGATGGTGCGCGCTCTACGCTCTGCTCATGACCGCGTACTCGCTCTGGTTGAAGCGCGTTCCGTTCCTCGAGGCCCTGATCGTCGCGGCGGGCCTCCCGCTGCGGGCGCTCGCCGGGGCGGCCCTGGCGGAGCTCGCGCCCTCCCTGTTTCTGATGGGTTGCGCCTACGTGCTGGCGCTCTTCCTGGTCGTCGGAAAGCGGCAGTGGGAGCTCGCGCACGCCGGGCGCAACTCCTCGGCGGAGCACCGCCCGGCGCTCGCCTCCTATCGGGAGGAGGGGCTCGATTCCCTCTTCGTCGTGTGCGCCCTGACGACGGTCGCGGCCTACACGGCCTACAGCGTTCTGCCGTCGACGGCCGCCATGCACGGGGGGAGGAGCTTCGCGCCCACCGTGCCCTTCGTGGTCCTGGGAATCGCCCGATACGTGCGCCTGGTCTACCGGCGCGGGGGAGGAGGAAGCCCGACGCAGGCCCTGCTCATCGACGATCCGGCGCTGCTCGCGATCGTCGTGGGATGGGTCGCGGCCGCGGGCGCGATCATCTATGGCCACTGAGAAGCCGCCGCGCCTCGGCGTGGCTTTCCTCGCGTACAACGAGGAAGCGCTGATCGAGAAGACGGTGCGCGACGCCGCGGCGGAGCTGTCGCGCGTGCCCGGCCTCGACTGGCGGATCCTGATCGTCGACGACGGAAGCCGCGACCGGACCGGAGAGATCGCCGACCGGCTCGCCAGGGAGGACCCGCGGGTCTCCGTCGTCCACCACCAGGGGAACAAGGGGTACGCGGTGGCGACGGAGACGGCGCTGCGGTCGACGCCGGGCGAAGTCGTGATGGTCGTGGACGGCGACGGCCAGCACACGCTGGCCGACGCGCCGAAGTTCCTGGCCGCGATCGACGCCGGGGCCGACGTCGTCTTCGGCTGGAAGAAGGAGCGGCACGACCCGTTCGTGCGTCTGGTCCTCTCCAAGGGGCTCAACACGCTCTCGCGCTGGATCCTGGGCTCGGCGCTCCACGACATCAACGGCGGATGCCGCGCCTTCCGCCAGAGCGTGGCGCGGCGTCTCGAGATCCGCCATCGCATCAACTTCGTCGGGGACGAGATCTACGCCCGCTGCCGGATGGCGGGTTGGAAGGTCTCGGAAGTCGTCGTGCGGCACTTCCCGCGGGAGGCGGGGCAGTCGATCCACCGTCCCTGGAAGATGGGGGGCACGATCGCTCGGGTCGTCCGTTACCTCTTGGACCTGCGCGAGGAGATGCGGCGAAACGAGGCCTTGAAGCGCGTGGTCGCCGCGAGATGAGGGGCACCGTCATCCTGGGCGCCGGGCCGACGGGCCTCGGCGCCGCCTACCGCCTCGTGGAGCGCGGTGAGACCGACTTCGAGATCTACGAGCGCGCGGGTCGGGTCGGCGGGCTCGCCACGAGCTTCGAGGACGAGAAGGGATACACCTGGGACGTCTCGGGGCACATCCTCTTCTCGGGCTACCCCTACTTCAACGCCTTTCTCGAGAAGATGCTGGGCCGGGACGGGGTCCGCCGCATCGACCGGGAGAGCTGGATCAAGTTCGAAGACCGCTACGTCCGCTATCCCTTCCACAACCACCTTTCCTCGGTGCCCGAAGAGGCGATGCTGGAGTGCCTGATCGGCCTGGTCGAGTCGCAGACGATCGACCGCGACCGCGCGTACTCGAACTTCGAGGAGTGGGTGCTGGCGAAGTTCGGCGCGGGGGTCTCCAAGCACTTCATGGTCCCCTACAACCTGAAGGTCTGGTCGACGCCCCTCTCCCGCATGGGCTTCTACTGGATCGCCGAGCGGGTCGCGGTCGTGGACTGGAAGAAGGCGCTGGAGACGACCGTCTCGAAGAAAGTCACCGACTGGGGACCCAACGCCACCTTCGGGTATCCGGCCACGCGCGGCACGGTCGGCCTCTGGATCGCCCTGCTTCCGCACATCGGCGAGGAGAAGATTCGCTACCGCAAACGCGCGGTCTGCGTCGACGAGGAGAAGCGAGAGATCGAGTTTTCCGACGGCAGCAAGCGCCGGTACGACCGCTTGCTGACGACGATGCCGCTCGACGCCTTCGTCGCGCGGCTGAAACACGCCCCCGAGAACGTTCGCGCGGCCCCGAAGAAGCTTCTCTTTAATCGCCTCTTCACGGTCGGGATCGGTTTGAAGCGCCCCTCGCCCTCGTCGAAGAACTGGGTCTACTTCCCCAATCCGAAGACCCCCTTCTATCGGATGACGTACCTCTCGAACTACTCGCCCGACATCGTGCCGGGCGGAGACACTTCGCGCTACTGCTCGCTGCTCGCCGAGACGACCTACTCGCGCTTCCGCCCGCTGCCGCAGGGAGACTTCGTCAAAGCCGTCCTGGACGGCCTCGTCGCCGAGGGGATCCTGGAGTCAAAGGACCTCGCCCTCGTCGAATCGGCTTACCTGATTCACGCGGGGCACGCGTATCCCATTCCCAGCCTCGACCGCAACGAGGCCCTCGAGGTGATCCAGCCCTACCTCGAGTCGAAGGAAATCTACTCCCGCGGCCGCTTCGGCGCCTGGAAGTACGAGATCGGCAACCAGGACCACTCCCTGATGCAGGGCGTGGAGCTGGTGGACCGCTGGCTGGACGGGACGGAGGAGAAGGTCTTCCGGGCCTAGCGCCGGTCGGGCGGGCGCAGGACAATAATACACGAATACATGCCTGACCCCGTTAGCGGAGGGCGAGCTCGCGCAGCTCGACGTGGGCGCGCTCTCCGGCGAAGGGGAGGAAGATCTCGATCCGGAGCCGCGCCGCGCGGATCGGGCCGCCCGGCAAGGGGAACTCCTCCAACTTGTCGCTGGTCAGGCCGCGGACCTGCCGCCCGAAGGTCAGCGGTGCGCCGCCGCCGGCGGGCGTCACCG
>JBOGJK010000370.1:0-3866 GCA_050745345.1 Thermoanaerobaculia bacterium | reverse complement strand
ACCAGTTTGCCGGAACCGCCGGCACGACCGTGACGATCGACGCCTCCTCTTCCGCCTTCGACACGGTTCTCTTTCTGCTCGACCCGACTCCTAATGTCGTCGCCCTGAACGACGACTTCAACTCCTCCACGGATTCCCGGATCGTCTTCACCCTGACGTCAACCGGGACCTGGAGCATAGCCGTCAACTCGATCGGCGCCGCGGATTTCGGTCCCTATGTCGCGAGCTTGAGTTGTACGACAGGTGGATCCGGGTGCAACATCGCGGGCGCCCTCTCGTGCCGGTCGACGATCAACGGGGCGCTGAGCACAAGTGACTGCAACACCGGAGGAACGACCAACGTCTACGTCGACTTCTACGACTTTAACGCAACGGCCGGCGCGCCGTTCACGGTGACCTACTCCTCGAGCGCGTTTCCCCTCTTCCTCACCGTTCAGGAGCCATCTGCGGGCACTGTCTTGGCTTCACAGGCGGGTAGCGGAGCCATCTCCCTGACCTATACGCCGACCTACACCGGTCGTCACGTCATCGGCATCGCGACGACGCAGTCCTTTGCGACGGGTGGGTACACGGTGAGCGTTGAGTGCGGAGCTGGCGCGGCAGGCTGCAGTAACTCTGCGAACACTCTCTGCCTGAGCGACTCCCGATTCCGAGTCCAGACGAGCTGGCGCGTCCCTTCTCAAGGAACGAGCGGGTTTGGATCGGCTGTGCCTCTGACTCAGGACTCCGGCTATTTTTGGTTTTTTGACCCGGGCAACGTCGAGCTCGTCGTCAAGGTCTTGAATGCCTGCAGCTTCAGCAACTTCAAGTGGGTCTTTGCCGCCGGACTGACGAATGTCGAGGTAACGATGACGGTCACGGACACGCGGAACGGGATGGTTAGGACATACTTCAACCCATCCGGCATCCCCTACGCGCCGATCCAGGACACCTCGGCCTTCGCGACCTGCCCGTAGAGGAGGAGGGCGCCCCGCTAGTTCAGAAGGAACTGCTTGGCGAAGAGTATCGTGGCGAAAACTCATCGTCGCGGTTCGACTTCTTCGCAAACCCGTGTCCCTCGTCCATCGCCATGAGCCACCAGACGGGGGTACCGAGCTTCCGGATGCGCGCCACCATCTGCTCCGACTCGGAGCGCGGCACGCGGGGGTCGTTGGCGCCCTGGATGACGAAGAGGGGCTTGCGAATCTTCTCCGCGTTGGTCAGAGGCGCGATTCTCTGGAGGAACGCCCGCATCTTCGGGTCCCGCTCGTCTCCGTACTCGACGCGGCGCAGGTCTCTGCGGTAGCCCGAGGTGTTCTCCAGGAAGGTGACGAAGTTCGAGGGCCCGACGACGTCCACGGCGCAGCGAATCCGGTCGCTGTAGAGGTAGGCGACCGCGAGCGTCATGTGGCCTCCGTAGCTGCCGCCCTGCACCATGACCCGCTCGGCATCGAGATCCGGGCGCGTCCGGATCCAGTCGAAGAGCGCGCCGATGTCTTCGTAGGCGCCTTCACGCAGGTATCCGTTGTCCAGCCGGAGGAAAGTCTTGCCGTAGCCCGAGGAGCCGCGGATGTTGGGATAGATCATCGCGACGCCGAACTCGTTGATCAGATAGTTGTCGCGCCCGCGGAAGTCGGGGCGCTCTTGCCCTTCCGGCCCTCCGTGAATGTCGACGACGACCGGCCGCCTGCCGGAGAACTTCGCGGGGGGCCGGTACAGGAACCCCGTGATCTGGCGCCCGTCGAAGCTCTTCCAGGAGACGATCTCCGGCTCGGAGAACGTCTCGGGATTCAAGCCCCCGGTCTCGGAGAAGGTCCAGCGCTCGACCTTCCCCGTCTTCAGGTCGACCGAATAGGCGTCGTCAGGGGAACGGGCCGAGCCGATGGACAGACCGATCGCGCCGCCGTCGCCGTGCCAGCGGATGCCACGAACGACGCCGATGGGCAACTTCGACGCCGGGATCTCGCGGCGTGCCGCGGTGTCGTAGAGGCGCAGTACGCCGATCCCCTTCTCGTTGGTGACGTACGCGATCCTCGACCCCTCCGGCGACACGTCGAGCTGGCCAACATCGGCTGTGTCCGGCGTGAGCAACTCGAGCTTCCTGGTGGTCAGATCCAGGAATGCCAGCCGCTGGAACTCCGAGCCACGGTCGGTCGTTACGTAGAGGCCCCTGCCGTCCTTCGCGAAGGTGGCGTTGGCGTAGCCACCTTCTCCCCTCCCCCCTTCGGGGTCAGGAGTGTCTTCTCCCCCGTCGCGACGTCGATCGACCAGAGATAAGTCTCGTTGATGGAGATGCTTTCCGCCACGAGCAGCCGCCGGTCGTCGGGCGACCAGTCGTTGACTCCCCAGCCGCCGCCGTACAGCTCTGCGACCCGGCGGTCACTCTTCGGGTCCCCGGGATCCACGACGTAGATGTCCACGTCGTTGCCCGTGCGTCGCGTGGACCCGTAGGCGACCGACTTGCCAGCATTCGACCAGACGGGGCCGGTGTTGCGGGACTTGCCGTCGGTCAGGAGCGTCACCCTGCCGTCCGCGAAATCGAATCGGTAGAGCTGGTAGCGCTCGTTGCCGCCGATGTCCTTCGAGAAGACGAAGGTCTCGCCGGAGGCCGGATCGAATTGACCCCCGCCGACCCGATCGGGGTAGAAGGTGAGCTGTGTGCGCGCCCCTCCCGGCGTTTTCACGAGGTGCGCCTGGCTGGTGTTGCCGAAGCGCGTCGTAATCAGCATCTCGCGGCGCGTCGGGTGCCAGCTCGTGAAGACGGCGCTGCGAAACTCCGTGTACCGGCCGGCCTCTTCGGCGAGCGCGGCGGGGATCTTCGGAACATCCTCCACGACGAGGTTGTCCCCGGGCGAAGTCTCGCCGGTCTGCGCCGGGACCTCCGCTCCGGCGAGAAAGAGGAAGGCGAGCAGTGTCGAGATCCGTTTCCTCATGGTTCCTCCCACGGACGGCTCCCCAGACTCTACGTACCCCGGCTCTCCGCCGCCAGGACAAGCCACACCGCCAGGAGGCGAAGGAAGGCGCGACGATCTCCAAAAAAATGCAGTGCGAGCTGCGCCAAACCTCCTCTCGCATCTTCACATCAAGTTCATGTAAATTTCGCGAAGTCACACTGGAGCTTTGACAATCTTGCGGCCCGACCGGGTCATTCGAGGAGGAGGAGCATCGATGAAGGGCACAACGTTTCGCCGGCGTTGGCCGGCCAGCTTCGCCATTGCGGCCGTGGCCGCTCTCGCGTGCAGCGTTCCCTTGCCTGGCCAGACCGACGTCACCACCAGCCGCATCACCGGCTACGTCCGCGGCGCGGACGGCGCCGCGCTGCCTGGCGTCACGGTCACGGGCAAGAGCGACGAGACCGGTCTGACCGCCGCCTCCATCACCGACCGCGACGGCTTTTACCATCTGATCAACCTGCCCACCGGCTTCTACACGATCACGGCGGCCCTCGACGGCTTCCGTCCCTCGGTGCGCGAGCGCGTGCGGCTCAACCTCGGCTCGTCTCCCTCGCTCGACTTCCGGATGGAGCTGGCGACCGTCCAGGAGTCCGTCAGCGTTCTCGGCGAGGCGCCGGTCGTCGAGGGGACTAACACGACCATCTCCACCACGATCACCACCGAGCAGCTCAAGTCCCTGCCGCTGAACGGGCGCGACTTCAAGGCGCTCGTCCTCCTGACACCCGAGACCCGCATCGAGTCGGAGCGCGGCACCCTGGCGATCTCGGGCCAGCGCGGCATCAACACGAGCGTCACGGTGGACGGCGTCGATTACAACAACGCCTTCTTCGGAGGCACGGTGGGCGGCGCCGAGGGGCGCGCCCCCCTCTCCCTCTCGCAGGAGTCGATCAAGGAGTTCACCGTCATCACCAACGGCGCCTCCGTCGAGTTCGG
>JBOGJK010000369.1:0-4227 GCA_050745345.1 Thermoanaerobaculia bacterium | reverse complement strand
AGGGGGCTCCGCGTGGATCCCGAAGGGTGGCGGCGCCCGCACGTCACCGGCGGCTTGCGCCGGCCCAGGTCAGCTGGTAGGTCACGCCGTAGGAATCAAAATCGGCGCCCACGCGGGTCGTCAAGCCGCTCGTGTAGACGAGCTTGAGGGAGCTCGCCCGTCCGGCGGGCAGCGAGAGGGTGGCGCCGACGCGGGTGTTGGTCTGGAGAGTATTGCTCACGACGCCCTCGACTCTCGTCTCGCCTCCCTTCGCCCAGCCGTAGCTCAACGACAACCAGAGACCCCGCTTGAAGGTGTAGATGACCTGCGTCTTCGCGAAGTAGAGAGGATCCTGGGTGAGCGTGCGGCCGCCGAAATAGTCGGTGTTCTCCGTGAAGAACCAGCCGCCGGCGGCCGCCTCCAGGAACCAGCGCCCCTGCGCATGCGAGAGCCCGAGCTCGGGCCGGAACGACCAGCGATTCGAACCGAGGTTGATCAGCCTGGCCGGATCGTACTGCCCCAGCGGCACGGCCATCTGGAAGCTCACCCCCAGCACGGTCCCCTGCCGGTAGCCGGCGAACTCGCGGGGCGCCAGCGCCGGCGCGCCGAGGAGGTTGACCGTCAACCGCACCCGGGGATCGGCCAGCCCGCTCGGCGACCGCGTGCGGAACTCACCCTCGACGAACCCCTCGAATTTCGCGGAGGAGATGGGCAGCTGCGCGTCGAGCTTTGCCGTCTTCCCGAAGAGGGCGAGCGTGCGGACGTAGCCCAACCCGACGGTGTGCACGACCGCTGTCGCGCCCTCGATCGGCACGGAGGAGTCGAACAGGATGTTGCCGGTGGAGAAGGTGTAGCCCACCGCCGCCACGTTCAGACCAATGGGAACGTTCTGGTACAGCCCGGGCTCCAGCTCCTGAGCCAGTCCGACGCCGCAGATCAGGGCGAGACCGCAGGCCACCCCCGCCGGCCGGACCCGGATTCGGGCCCCGGCCGCGCGGCCCGATGCAAGGGAGGTCAGGCCGAGCGCGAGCCCGCTCACCCGCGAAAGCACCGACGGGCCCGCCTCCGCTCGAAACGCGCCACGCGAGGGGTCAACCGTGAACTCTTGCACTTTCAGAGGAGCTCAAGGGTACCTCTGACCGTGTCTCCTCCCGGTGTTGGCTCCCGCCAAACAGCCGGCAGGCACCGAAGTGCTTTCGACGCGGCACTCCTCGGCGATTGAAGGATCGCGCGGAGGCGCTAAGCTTCCGGGCACGCTCGAAGGAGGAGCCCCGCATGGGACGGATCTCTCTGGTTCCCCTGGTCGGAATTCCGCTCTGCCGCGCCGTCTTGTGTCCAAATGACGACACCGTCTACGACAGCGGCCGGTGGAAACTCTGCCCCACCTGTCAAAAACCAGGATCGGCTCTGGCTCTCGAAGACCCTGGGGGCTGGAGCGGGAAACGGGGATCGAACCCGCGACATCCACCTTGGCAAGGTGGCGGTCTACCACTGAGCGATTCCCGCTCGGGGAGCCAAAGATCAGCCGAGGCAGGATAGAACCTTTGGGACGATCGAGATGTACAATTCAACCTGAATACATGAAGAAGGAATTCAATGTCGTGGTCGAGCGCGACCGGGAAGGCCTATACGTGGCCTCGATACCCGAGCTTGAGGGGTGCCACACCCAGGCGAAGTCTCTCGATGAACTGATGGAGCGCATCCGCGAAGCGGCAGAGCTTTGTCTGGCAGTCCAAGGCCGGGAAATCGAGAGTCTCGAGTTCATCGGGGTGCAACGGCTGACGCTGGCCTGATGCCCAAGCTGCCGAAGGTCACCGGCAAGCAGCTCGTCGCAGCACTCTCCTCTCTCGGCTTCCAACTCGTCAGAACCCATGGGAGCCACGCCTTCTTGCGGCATCCTGACGGACGCGCCACCGTCGTGCCCGTGCACTCAGGCGAGACGATCGGTCCAGGCCTGCTTTCCAGGATCCTTCGAGACTGCGAAATCGCTCGAGACGATCTCCATAACGCCCTTTAGGTCGGTGGCAGCACGACCCGGGGCGGGGGCCCTTGGCGCGGCCGGGCGGGCTGTGGGAGCGCCCACCGGCGGGCCTCCGCCAGCACGCTTGCGTCACGCAGCCGTTTACGCACAGACAGGAGATCCGAGCCTAAGTGACTCGTGGCACGGGGAATAGGCTGGAGCGGGAAACGGGGGTCGAACCCGCGACATCCACCTTGGCAAGGTGGCGCTCTACCACTGAGCTATTCCCGCAGGGAAGCCGAAGAATATCGGAGGGCCGGACCGGGGTCAAGATCACTGATCGCTTCCCCGATTCCTGCCCACCTCACTCTCCTTCGAGATCCGGAAGGACGACACTCCCACGTCGCGCGCGTATCTCTGGCTGGGCATCCATCACATCCTCCTCGGCGTGGACCACCTGCTCTTCGTTCTGGGCCTGCTGGTGATCGTGGGACGGCGCTGGGGAATGATGCTGAAGACCGTCACGGCCTTCACCGCGGCGCACAGCCTGACGCTGGCGGCCTCGACCTGGGAATCCTTCGCGTGCCGGCCGCGCCGATCAACGTCGTCGTCGCCTTGAGCATCCTCTTCCGGCGTGGAGATCGTCCGGCAGCGCCGCGGCGAGACGAGCCTGACGATCCGCCATCCCTGGATGGCGGCCTTCGGCTTCGGACTCGCGCACGGGTTCGGCTTCGCGAGCGGCCTCTCGACCTTGGGCCTTCCGCCGCGAGAGGTGCTCCTGGCGCTTTTCCTCTTCAACGTCGGCGTCGAGCTCGGCCAGCTCGTCTTCGTCGCGCTCTACCTCGCGGTGCGGCGCTCGCTTTTCGCGTTCGAGGTTCCGCCGCCCCAGTGGGCCGAGGCGATCCCGGCCTACCTCGTCGGCTCGCTGCCGGCGTGCTGGACGATCGCGCAGGCCGTGGTCCTGATTCGGGGTTAGGCCCGGCTCCCGCGGCGGCGGGCGGGTGATCTTCTTTGCATCCGGTTCGAACGACCACCGTGACATTTCACTCCGCGCGGCTTGTCATAGCACAGGCCCCCGAAATCCGAAAAGGAGGCTACGAATGAACACTTGCAGGAGCCTGCCGTTTCGCGCCCTGATGCCGCTCGGGCTCGTCTCGGTGCTCGCCCTGCCCGGGCTCGCCGCCGCGCAGCAGAAGCCCAACATCGTCGTGTTCTGGGGCGATGACATCGGGCAGTCCAACATCAGCGCTTACTCGAAGGGACTGATGGGCTACCGGACGCCCAACATCGACCGCGTCGCCAACGAGGGAATGATCTTCACCGACTACTACGCGGAGCAGAGTTGCACCGCGGGCCGCGCGGCCTTCATCATGGGGCAGAGCGTGTTCCGCTCGGGGCTCTCCAAGGTCGGCATGCCGGGCGCGCCGCTGGGCATGCGCGCCGAGGACCCGACGATTGCCGAGCTGCTGAAGCCGCTCGGCTACGCCACGGGTCAGTTCGGCAAGAACCACCTCGGCGATCGGGACGAGATGCTCCCGACGAATCACGGCTTCGACGAGTTCTTCGGGAATCTCTACCACCTGAACGCCGAAGAGGAGCCGGAGCAGCGCGACTATCCTTCGCCCAAGGAGTTCCCCGAGTTTCGGAAGAGGTACGGGCCGCGCGGGGTCATCCACTCCTGGGCGGACGGGAAGATCGAAGACACCGGGCCGCTGACGAAGAAGCGGATGGAGACGATCGACGACGAGACCCTCGCCGCAGCAATGGACTTCGTGAAACGGCAGAAGGCCGCGGGCAAGCCGTTCTTCGTGTGGATGAACACCACGCATATGCACTTCCGCACCCACGCGAAGCCGGAGAGTCTGGGCCAGTCCGGCCGGTGGCAGTCGGAGTACCACGACGTCATGATCGATCACGACAAGCACGTCGGGAAGATGCTGGCGCTCCTGGATGAGCTCGGGATCGCCAACAACACGATCTTCTTCTATTCGACCGACAACGGCCCGCACATGAACTCCTGGCCCGACGCCGGGATGACCCCCTTCCGCAACGAGAAGAACTCGAACTGGGAAGGCGCATTTCGCGTGCCGGCGATGATCCGCTGGCCCGGCCATGTCCAGCCTGGAACGGTGACGAACGGGATCGTCAGTGGGTTGGACTGGTTCCCGACACTGCTCGCCGCCGCCGGCGACTCCGACGTCGCACAGCGGCTGCTGACGGGCTGGGAGACCGGCGGGCAGACCTACAAGGTGCACCTCGACGGCTACAACCAGCTGCCCTACCTGACC
>JBOGJK010000368.1:0-4236 GCA_050745345.1 Thermoanaerobaculia bacterium | reverse complement strand
CAGAGCGCCAGGCCTTCTCCGAGCTTGCCCGGGAGCTTCCCCCGCCCGACGCGGTGGAGGAGCGCATCGTCTCGGCGCTCCGCAGCCGCGGGCTGATTCGCTCGGGGCGGCCGCGGGCGCGCGCGTGGGCCGCGATCGGCGCGGTGGCCGCGGGGATCGCGCTGCTCGCGGCCGGCTACCTGCTCGGCCGTGGGTCCACCGCCGCGCGCCAGGCTGCGCTGCCGGAATCGCGCTTTGCGCTCTTTCTCCTGCGGGGCGAGCAGCAGGAGCCCGCGCGAGGCGAGGAGGAAGCCGCCCGCGTCGAGGAGTACCGCGCCTGGGCGCGCGGCCTCGCGGGAGCCGGCCGGTTCGTGACCGGCGAGAAGCTCGAAGACCGCGGCGAGCGCCTCGGCGTCTCGGGGCCTCTCGCCGCGCCCGCCGAGGAGGAGATCCGGGGCTTCTTCGTCATCTCCGCTTCCGACTTCGAGGACGCCCTCGCGGTTGCGCGCGGTTGCCCGCATCTGCGCTACGGGGGGAGGATCCTCGTGCGGCCGATCGCGCGGACCTAGCCGGCTGCTCGTTCCGTCCCCGCACGGCTGGCGTTTGTCCCGGCCCCACATGAATCTGATGGCGTCGCGGCCGGGCTCCCCGTAGAGTTTGCCGGCGAAAGGAGGACTTCGCCGTGAGCCGTCTTCCGGACCTCGTGGCGCTCGCGATCGTCGGAGTGGGCCTCCCGCTTCGGACCGGGGCGCTCGCCGGTCAACAGAGCCCCGAGGCTCCGGCCGCTGCGCCGACCCCCGCTCCGAAACCGTGTACTGCCCCGGAGTACCGGCAGTTCGACTTCTGGATCGGAAGCTGGGACGTCGTAGACCCGAAAGGTGAACCGCAGGGGTCCAACGTGATCGGGAGCATCCTCGGGGGCTGCGTCCTCCAGGAGAGCTGGACCGGCCTGAGCGGCATGGTCGGCACGAGCTTCAACATCTGGGACGTCGCGGCGAAGAGATGGCGCCAGAGCTGGGTGGACAACCAGGGCCTGGTTCTCCTGCTCGAAGGCGAGTTCCGGGACGACAAGATGGTCCTCGAGGGGCGGCGCCCGGCGCGCAAGGGAGGGACCGCCCTTCACCGCATCACCTGGAATCGCATCGGCGGCGACCCGGACCGTGTGCGCCAGCTCTGGGAAGTCTCGCCGGACGACGGCAAGAGCTGGCAGATTCTCTTCGACGGGACCTATCGGCGCAAGAGCTGATGGGTCGCCTCCCTATGGGTGGTTACGGCGCAGGCGACGACGGTTCCTGTCACCGGGCGAGAAGCACCGACAGATCGCCGTCGTCGTGGTTGGCCGTGACGGCGTCTGCCTTCCCGTCCGAGTCGAAGTCCTCGAGGAGCACGCGTTCGGCCTTGCGCCCGAGAGGGACCGTGAAAAGGCGCGAAGGCGAGAGTCCGTCGGGCCCGCCGAGGGCCACGGTCAGGTCGCGGCTGCCCGCGTTGGCGGTGACGGCGTCGGCGTAGCCGTCGCCGTTGACATCGCCCGCGGCGATGTCCAAGGGCGCCCGTCCGGAAGACAACCGCGCCCCGAGCCGGAAGCCCCCGCGTCCGTCGCCGAGGAGAAAGGTCAATGCGTCGCCGCTCGAGTCGGAGAGCCGGCCCGAGTAGTTGGCCACCACCAGGTCCGGCGCTCCGTCCCGGTCGAGGTCGGCCGACTTCACGACGAAGGGAGAGGGACCAGCCGGAACCGGCGGGGAGGCGGCGCCGCGGAAGCTGCCCCGACCGTCTCCGAAGAGAAGCGTCACGCCTCGCCCGGCCGTGCTGGGTGTGGCGATATCGCTGCGGCCGTCGCCGTCGAGGTCGGCAAGAATCAGATTGCGATAGGGCTTGCGCCCCGCCTCGACCGGCCTGCCGGGTCCGCGGAAGCCGCCCCGGCCGTCTCCGGAAAGCAGCTTGAGGCGGTTCTCCTGCCAGCTGTCGATGAGCAGGTCGAGGATCCCGTCGCCGTCCAAGTCGGCGGTGTCGATCGTGTGCGGGTGGGGAAGGCTGGCAACGGCCACGGGGGAGCCCGGGGCCGGCCGGAAGCCTCCCCTGCCGTCGCCGCGCAGCACGGTGACAGAGGAGGTCTCGTGATTCGCGACAGCGAGGTCGACGCGGCCGTCGCGGTCGAAGTCGCCCGCGCAGATCTCCGCCGGGTTGGCTCCGGCGGCGGTGGCGTTCCCCCTTCGGAAGCCTCCGCGCCCGTCTCCGAGGAGCACCTGCAGGTCGTCCGTGCCTTCGCTCACGACGGCAAGGTCCTTTCGGCCGTCGCGATCGAAGTCGCCCGCCGCCAGCGCGGAGGGGCGCCTTCCCGATCCGAGCGCAATAGCCGTGGGCGCGCGGAAGGGGGGCGCAGGCGGCGCTTGCGCCTCGGCAAGCGCCAGAATGCAGAGCCCGAGGGTGATGGTCTTCGGCATCGCTGCTCCGGGGCCGCCCCATTATCGCGGCGGTGCTCGTCGCGCGAGACGGGATGGAGGCGAGTCCCGGGGCCGCCGGGAGGCCTCGCTAGTACCGCAGCCGCAGGAAGACGGGCTCGCCAGAGGGCTTCGGGACGACGAGCAAGAGGTTGTCGTAATCCGCGTCGGTCAGGGTGATCTTCTCCTTGACGCCCAGGGCTGCGAGCAGGGCAGGCACCGTGTTGCTGTGCCCGACGACGAGGGCGACCGCGTCGGGGTCGCGGCGCAGCGCCTCCGCCAGCGCGGGGACATCCGAGTAGATCCGGATCGGCTTGTTCAGCGCCTCGGCCAGGGGGGTGGCCGTCGAACGCGCCCGGACCGTATCGGTCGCGAAGATCGCCGTGACGCCGGCGTCCCCGAGCATTGCCGCCAGCCGTGCGGCTCGCGCCTTCCCCGCCTCGGAGAGCGGAACCCCCGGGCCACTCTCCGCGGACTGCTTCTCGGCGTGCCGAACGACGACAACCGCCTTCTGCGCCGGCGCCGCGGCCGGCGCCAGGGCGAAGGCGAGCAAGAGAAGGACGCCACGAGCCGGGGCCTTCGAGCCTGCCGGCTTCATCCCTCGAGCATCTCTTTTAACTTGCCCAGCTGAGCCGCCCAGTACGTCTTCAGGCGAGCCGCCTCGCGGGCGTTCTCGAGGCGTCCGTGCTGGACGGAGATCTGGCTCTTGCCGTCTCCCTTCGCGTAGAAGCCCGCGTCCACGCTCGTCTTGCCGTCCACCCAAGTGATGCGCATCGACTTTCCCGGCGTCGCCTTGCGGATCACGAACCCGGGATCCTCGAGCCACTTGTCGCGGATCCGGCGGTCCTCCCAGGCTCGGAAGAGGCGCGAGAGCGGAGCGGCGATCGTCTTCGACACGCCGATCTCGTAGCCGGAGGCCTTCTCGTGACGGGCTCGCAGCCCCTTCGACTGCTCGTAGGTGACGGCGACCATCTGGCACCACCAGTCCGAGAGGCGATGCTCGCCCTTCAGGTGCGCGACGAGCTGCTGGTGGGTCAGGCCCACGGCGCCGGCGCGGTCGAGGGCCGCGACCCACTCCGACCAGGTCCTGCCCGTCTTCGTCCGGACCGCCTCGTCGCTCATCCGCGGCTTGAGCCCGCGCGCCGCCCTGGCCATGGAGGCCTCCTTTGTCGCTGTCCGAATCCTATGTCAGAGAGCCCACGGCGCCAGAGGCGTCGGGGAGTCGCCGGGGCGCCCGCTTCGCGCCACGTGCCGCGGCAAGGCGGCGCGGCAAGGAGGATGTCAAGGCGACAGCGGGCGAGCGAGGCCTGGCGGATCCGACGCCGGGAAGCGGGTTGCCGGGACGCCTCGGGTAGACTCCGCCGCGCCGCCGGACCGGACCGCGCGGCGGAGAAGGCCCTGGACAACATCTGTCACACGCTGGCGGGAGCCGCGCTCGGAGAGGCGGGCTTCAAGCGCGCCACGCCGCTCGCGATGGCGACGCTCTTGATCGGCGCGAACCTGCCCGACGTGGACGCGCTCACCTACGTCTTCGGGAGCGGTGCGGACGCGCTCGCGTTCCGGCGCGGCTGGACCCACGGCCCGCTCGCCCTGGCGGGGCTGCCCCTGGCGCTCGCCGGCGCGATGACGGCGTGGGACCGCTTCGTGCGCCGGAGGCGGGGCCCGCACGCCCCGCCCGCGCGCTTTGGCGCGCTGCTTCTGCTTGCCTTCGTGTCGGTCCTCTCCCATCCGCTGCTCGATTTCCTGAACACCTACGGCATGCGGTTCCTGATGCCCTTCTCCGGCCGCTGGTTCTACGGCGACGCCCTCTTCATCGTGG
>JBOGJK010000367.1:0-3641 GCA_050745345.1 Thermoanaerobaculia bacterium | reverse complement strand
CTCTAGTCGAAGACGTACTGGACCGAGTCCTCCCCCGCCAGGGCCCGGATCTCGCTGGTCAGCCGTGGGGAGGGAGCCACACGGATCGAGTCCGCGGCCTTGACCCGCGCCTCGAACTCCCCGGGGCGCACCAGCCGGATGGTGACCGGTGTCGTTCCGGGGTACGAGGCGAGGCTCTCGCGCAGGCGCGCGAGGACCTTCTCGTCGGCCAGCGCCAGGTTCAGGCGGATCTCGATCTCCCGGGCGCGGCGCTCCTTGATCCCCTCGAGCGGAACGATGTCCTGGACCGTCAGCTCGATCGCGGGCCCCGACTCCCGCACCGCCGCGCCGACCAAGACCGGCAGGTCGGCCGCGACCCAGTTTCCCACCTTCTCGTAGAGGCTGGCGAAGATGCAGACGGGCACACTGCCGGTCGTGTCCTCGAGGACCGCCTTCAACATCGTCTTCCCCTCGTTGACGCCCTTCTTGATCTTCTGCTTCTTGACCTGTGTCAGCACTCCAGCCACGCGCACGATCTGGTCCACCCGCGAAGAGAGCTCCGCGACCTTCGTGTCGGCAAAGCGGGAGATCTCCTCCGCGTACCGGGCGAGCGGGTGCCCCGTCACGTAGAAGCCGAGGACATCCTTCTCCCCCTTCAGCCGCTCCTCGAGCGACCATTCCGGCAGCTCCGGGAAGTCGTCGGCGCGGGGCCCCGACTCCTCGGCCCCGTGGGAAAAGAGGCTCGACTGCCCGAGGGCCGCCTCCTCGCGGCGGCGGGCGGCCAGCGCGAGCACCCGCTCGGCGGCGCCCGCCAGGGTCGCGCGGTTCTTTCCGAGCGAGTCGAAGGCGCCCGCCGCGATCAGCGCGTCGAAGGTGCGTTTGTTGACCAGGTGCGATTCCATCCGGAAGGCGAAGTCGGTGAAGGAGGCGAAGCGGCTCTTCTCCCGCTCCTGCAGGATCGCGTCGGCCGCCGCTTCGCCCACTCCCTTGATCGCCGCCAGGCCGAATCGGATGGCTTCCCCGACGCCCGCAAATTCCCTGCGCGACTCGTTGATGTCGGGGGGAAGGACCGGGATCCCCATCTCGAGACAGTCCCCGATCACCTTCACGATGCCGTCGGTCGAGCCGATCTCGGAGGAGAGTGTCGCGGCGAGAAAATCGACCGGGTAGTGGGCCTTCAGATACGCGGTCTTGTAGGCCACCAGCGCGTAGGCCACCGCGTGCGACTTGTTGAAGCCGTACCGGGCGAACGGCTCGATCAAGGACCAGAGCTCCTGCGCCTTCCTCTTCGGGGTGCCGTGCTCGGCGCAGCGCCGAAGGAACTTCTCCCCCTCGGCCGTCATGATCTCTTTCTTCTTCTTGCCGATCGCCTTGCGCAGCAGGTCCGCCTCCGCGAGCGTGTAGCCCGCCACCCGCGAGGCGATCCGCATGACCTGCTCCTGGTAGACGAGGATCCCGAGCGTCTCCTCCAGAATGTCGGCGATCTCGGGGAGGGGGTAGGTCACCTTGCTCGTGCCGTTTCGCCGGCGCACGTACTCCTCCACGGTCCCCGCGTCGAGCGCGCCCGGGCGGTAGAGGGCGTTCAAGGCCGCCAGATCCACGAAGACGCGCGGCTTCGCGCGCCGGAGCAGGTCCCGCATTCCCGAGGAATCGAACTGGAAGACGCAGGCGGTCTTGCCCCAACGGAAGAGCTCGAAGGTCGCCGCGTCGTCCAGTGGCAGGTGGTCGAGATCGACCGCGGCGCCGGTGCGCACCTTCACGGCCGCGACCGTCGCGCCCAGGATGTCGAGCGTGATCAGGCCCAGGAAATCGATCTTGAGCAACCCCATCTTCTCGACGGCGTTCATGTCGAACTGGGTCGTGATCTCGTCCTTGTTCGTGCGGTAGAGCGGCAGGTACTCCGTGATCGGGCGCGGCGCGATGACCACACCCGCCGCGTGCATCCCGGCGTGGCGCGAGAGCCCTTCCAGCCGCTCCGCGATGCGCACGACCCTTCCGACCGACTCGTCCGAGGCGACGAGCTCTTTCAAGGCCGGCGACTCGCGCAGCGCCCGATCGAAGGTCACGTCGGGCCCGTCCGGCACGAGCTTCGCGATCCGGTCGCCCACGGAGACCGGCAGCGAAAGGACCCGCGCGACGTCGCGCACGGCCAGTTTCGGCTTCAACTGGGAGAAGGTCACGATCTGGGCCACGTTCTCCCGGCCGTACTTGCGCGTGACGTACTCGATCACCTCGCCGCGCCGCGCCTGGCAGAAGTCGATGTCGATGTCCGGCATGGAGATGCGCTCGGGGTTCAGGAACCGCTCGAAGAGCAGGTCGTAGCGCAGCGGATCGATCTCCGTGATCCGCAAGGCCCAGGATACGATCGAGCCGGCGGCGCTGCCTCGCCCGGGCCCCACCGCGATCCCCTTCTCCCGCGCGTACCGGATGAAGTCGGACACGATCAGGAAGTAGGAGGGGAATCCCATCTTCTCGACGACACCGATCTCGTACTCGAGGCGCTCCCGGTACTTCTCCGCCGGGGCCGCCAGCGGCACCTCCGCGAGGCGCCGCTCCAGCCCCTCGCGGGCGAGCTCCTGGAAGTACCCGGCCGGCGTCTTCCCTGGGGGAGCGGCGAAGGTCGGCAGCTGCAGCCCTTCCGTGTCGAGCGAGACGGCGCAGCGCTCGGCCACGGCCACGGAGTTGCGCACGGCCTCCTCGCTCCAGGAGCGGAATCGGGCCCGCATTTCCTCGGGGCTCTTGACGTAGAACTCGTCGTTGTAGAAGCGCATGCGCCGCTCGTCTTCGAGCGTCTTGCCCATGCCGATGCAGAGCAGCACCTCGTGGGCGAAGGCGTCGTCGCGGCGCAGGTAGTGGCTGTCGTTGGTCGCCACGGCCGGGGCGCCCGTCTCGGTGGAAAGGCGCAGCAGATCGGGGAGGATCGCCGTCTGCTGCGGCAGGCCGTGGTCCATGAGCTCGACGAAGAAGTTGCCCCGGCCGAAGATCTCCTCGTACTCCCGGAAGGCCTTCTTGCCCGCCTCGAAGTTGCCCCGCGCGAGAGCCCCGGCGACCTCCCCCTTGAGGCACCCGGAGAGCCCGATGAGGCCCTCGGCGTGCTCGCGCAGGAGTGTCTTGTCCATGCGCGGGCGGTGGTAGAAGCCGGTCAGGTACGCCTCGGAGACCAGTCGCACAAGGTTGCGGTATCCCTGCTGTGTCGCCGCGAGAAGCGTCAGATGGTAGGCGTACCCCTCCCCCGACTCGCTTGACGCCTGGGCTTCGCGGTCGCGCCGGTCCCCCGGCGCGATGTAGGCCTCGACTCCCAGGATCGGCCGCACGCCGCTCTTGACCGCCTCGTGGTAGAAACCGAAGGCCCCGAACATGTTTCCGTGGTCGGTCACGGCGACGGCCGGCATGCCGAGCTCCCCGACGCGCCGGCAGAGCTCCGGCAAGCGGTTGGCCCCGTCGAGCAGCGAGTACTGGCTGTGGAGGTGGAGGTGGACGAAGTCGCCGGGCACGATTTCGATTCTACGGCACAACGGGAACCGGGAACCGGAAGGGCGATGCTTTTTGCGGCTCGAGGGATGTGAGAGTAAAAACCGGCGCGCTCGTTGCGACGCCGCCGGGAAGTTCCTCGGAACGCGGGTCGTGTCGGTCCGCCCCGCCGCACTCCCCCGTCCCTGAGG
>JBOGJK010000366.1:0-7066 GCA_050745345.1 Thermoanaerobaculia bacterium | reverse complement strand
AGGAAACAGACAGGGATCGGCGGACACGATCAGTCGAACGGCCGGTGCCGCGACCGCCTCCGAAGGTAGCGCGGCCAGGCTAAGGAGAATTAAGAGTCCACCGACTTTCCTGCCTCCGGCCACCTGCCTCCTCTCTCCCCATCGGATTCGGAAATGTGACTTGCCCCTGGCTGTTATCTAATCACGCCATGAAAAAAGCTCTCGTCGCCCTGACCATCCTCCTTCTCCCCTCCGCTGCCGCGGCGGCGGAGCTCGTCGAGTCGCTGGTGGCCCGCGTCAACGACCAGCCGATCACGCACAGCGAGTTTGAGACCCGCTGCGCCGTGGAGCTGCGCGGCGCGCCGGATCTCGCCGGCCGGCGCCGGGTGTTGGACGAGATGATCCAGGAGAAGCTGCTCGAGGAGCGGGCCCGGCAGCTCGACGTCCAGGCCTCCGACGCCGAGGTCGAGGAGGCCGTCGAGCGCGTCAAGCGCCAGTACAACCTCGCGACCGACGCGGAGTTCGACGCGGCCCTGGCGCAGACGAACCTGACGCGCGACGAGCTGAAGAACCAGCTCCGGCAGTCGATCACGATGCAGAAGGTCGTCGGGCGGGAGGTCACCGGCAAGATCGACATGAGCGACGACGTGCTGCGGCTCGAGTACGAGCGCCGCAAGGAGGAGCTCTACCGGGTCCCGGAGCAAGCCCGCGTCTCCGAGATCGTGATCCGTTTCCCGCCGGAGGACGGCGAGGCACGCCAGGCCGCCGCGGCGAGGATCGAGGAGGCCCGCGCCAGGATCGCGGGAGGCGCGCCCTTCGCGGAGACGGCGAAGGAGTACTCCGAGGGGAACGCCCGCGGCCGCGGGGGAGACCTCGGAACCGTGGCCAAGGGGGAGCTGCTGCCCGCGCTCGACGCGGCGGTGTTCGCCGACCCGCCGCAGGAGTACCCGGCCCCGATTCTGTTGCCCAACTCGGTCCATCTCTTCCGCGTGACCGACCGCAAGCCGGCGGGTTACAAGCCGTTTGCCGAGGTGCGGGGAGACCTGCAGAGGCGGATGGGTGAGAACATCTACGACAAGCGGTTCGCCGAGTACGTGGAGAAGCTGCGCCACGAGGCGTTCATCAGGATCTACGACCCCGTCCTCGCCAGGGCGGAGGAGAAGAAGACCTCGTAGGCGTCGCGCGGGAGAGTTTCTTGACCCGCATCGGCATCCCGCTGCCTCCTCATTTCTCCTTCGACGCGGTCGTGCGCTCGCATGGCTGGTACGACCTTCCGCCGTTCGTCTATGACCAAGCAGCGGGAGTTCTGAAGACCGCCCTCACCCCGGCCCTCTCCCGGGGGGAGAGGGAGGCTGCGCCAGTCACCTTCCGCGCGAGCGATGGGAGCCTTCGCGCCTCGAGCCCGGGGCTGTCTGGGCGAGAGTTGCGGCGGCTGGCCGCCCGCGTCTTCTCGCTCGATGTGGACCTTTCCGATTTCGCCCGGGCAGTCCAGGACCCGGCCCTGAGGAGCGCGGTCCTGCGGGGCGGCGGCCGCATGCTGCGCGCGCCCACGCTCTTCGAGGACGCGGTGAAGATGCTGCTGACCACCACCTGCTCCTGGGAGGCGACGCGGGGGATGATCACGCGGCTTATCGCGGCGGCCGGCGCGGGAGGGAGCGCTTTTCCTTCGCCGGATGCGGTCGCGGCGCTTTCCGCGCGGCTGCTGCGCGAGCGCGTCCGCTGCGGCTATCGGGCACAGGCCCTTTTGCTCTTCGCCCGGCGCGTGGCCTCGGGGAGGCTCGATCTGGCCGCCTGGGAGGATTCCGCGAGGCCGGCCCGGGACGTGCGAGAAGAGATCCTCGGCGAGCGCGGCTTCGGCCCCTACGCCGCCGAAGGTCTCCTGCGCATCCTCGGGCGGCACGAGTTCCTGGCACTGGATTCCTGGTCGCGGCAAAAGTATCGCCGGCTGTATCCGGGTCCTGCCCGCGCCACAGACCGATCCATTGCTCGGCGCTACGCGCGGTTTGGCAGATTCCGGGGGCTTGCGCTCTGGCTGGAGCTGACGGGCGATTGGCGCGAGGCTCAAGAGCGGCTCTGACCCTAGGGTAGTAGTCGTCCGATTTTCGACCACTATCCCTAGAAAAACTCATTACGCCTGATTAGCGCCCCTAATTTTTTTAGGCAAAATCTTTCCCTTGACTAACAAACCACGGCGCTCCTAACATCGCGCGCAGTGGCCTAATCTGGAAAGAAGTGGGGGAAAGTGGTCCTGATTTGCGAATCGGGACACGAGAGGAAGGATGGATCGCTTTCGCGGAAGCGCGCCGGCCCGTCTCGACCAGAAGGGCCGGCTGAAGGTGCCGAACCTCTTCCGGCAGCAGATCGAGGAGGCCTTCGGACCCGAGCTCTTCGTCACCTCCCTGCATGGCCGGGAAGTCCTGGTCTATCCCCTCTCGATCTGGCAGGCGCTCGAGGAGAAGCTCGCGGCGCTGCCGGCCATTCACCGGGCGAAGCGAAAGTTTCTCGAGCGGGTCAACTACTACGGCCAGGGGGGCGCGCTCGACGGGCAGGGGCGAATCCTGATCCCGCAGATCCTGCGCGACACGGCCAAGCTGCCGCCGGATGTCGTCGTCACCGGAAACATCGATCACCTGGTCGTGTCCGACCACGGCGCGCTCGCGACGAGGCTCGCGGGAGAGGACTTCACGCCGGAGGACTACGACGAGCTGTCGAAGCTGCTTTCGTGACGGGAGCCGTGAACCGGGAACCGTGAACCGAAGGACGAAGAACGGGAGAAGGGGAGACGACGGAAATTGAGAAGCCCGCGCACACGCCGGTCCTTCTGCGGGAAGTCGTGGAATGGCTGCGTCCGGAGCGCGGAGGCTTCTTCGTCGATTCCACACTCGGGGCGGGCGGCCACGCCGCGGCCCTGCTGGAGAGGGGCCCCGGGGTGCGCCTGCTCGGCATCGACCGCGATCCCGACGCGGTCGCCCTCGCGCGAGAGCGCCTTCGCCCCTTCGGCTCCCGGGTGGAGCTCGAGCAGGGCGATTTTTCCGAGCTCGACCGGCTGCTCTCAGGCCGGCCGGCGCCCGACGGGGTCCTGGCGGACCTGGGCGTCTCCTCGATGCAGCTCGAGAGCCCGGAGCGCGGGTTCTCCTTCCGCCGGGACGGGCCGCTCGACATGCGCATGGGCCGAAGTGGCCGGAGCGCCGCGGAGATTGTCGCGGATGCTTCGGCCGAGGAATTGACGCGGATTTTCCGCGAATACGGGGAGGAACGGATGGCGGCAAAGATCGCGCGCGGGATCGTGGCGGAACGGGCTCAGAGACCCATCACGACGACGCGGCAGCTCGCCCGGATCGTGGCGAGCGCCAAGGGATCGCGTGAGAGGATCGATCCGGCCACCAGGGTCTTCCAGGCGCTTCGCATCGAGGTCAACCAGGAGCTGGTGGCCCTCTCCCGATTCCTGGCCGCGGCCGTCAGCCGCGCCAACGCCCGGGGACGAATCGCCGTCATCTCCTATCACTCCCTGGAGGACCGGCTCGTCAAGGAAGCCTTCCGCCGCGACTCCGGGGTGTGTCTCTGTCCCGCGCGGATCCCGCGCTGCGTCTGCGGCGCCCGGCGGCTGCTCTCCGTGCTCACTCGCCGCCCCGTCGTTGCCTCCGAGGCGGAGCGCCGCGCCAACCCCCGTTCCCGCAGTGCCCGCCTGCGTGTGGCCGAAAAACTCGAACAGCCCGAGCCAAACCCCTGAGGACTGTCGACTGTCGACTGCCGACTGTGGACTGACTTCATGAGCACCGCAGCCTACGCCCAGGGCAAGCGCATCGAGAACCTCCCGTTGACGCGCGAGCGGGACCGCCGCCGCGGGCGGGAGCTCGCGACGTGGCTGCTCGTGGGGTTGCCCGTCGCCTGCGCTCTGGTGGCGTACGCCGCGCTGCACATCGAGACGGTGCGGGTCGGCTACGCGCGCGAGGCGCGTGTGCGCCGGGTCCTCGAGCTCGACGAGCAGAACCGCCGCCTGCGCGCCGAGCTGGCGCGCGCCTCCTCCCCGGAGCGGGTGGCGGCGGTGGCGGCGCGCGAGAGACTGCACCCGCCCCTGCCGGGACAGATCCAGCACGTCGAGGCGCCGGCGCCGAGGGGGCCGCGGCCGTGAACGCGCTCTCGCCGGGGCGCGCCCGTTGGCTCGGGTTGCTGCTCGCTCTCTGGGGAGCGGCCGTCGTAGGGCGCCTCCTGCAGGTCCAGGTGGCGCACGGGTCCCGGTACCGGGCGCGCGCGCAGAGTCAGCAGGAACGGCGTGTCGAGGTCTCGCCGCGGCGAGGATCGATCCTGGACCGCAACGGCAGAGAGCTCGCCGTCTCCGTCGAGTGCTCCTCGATCTTCGCGATCCCCGACGAGGTGGAGCACCCCGCCGCAGTCGCGCGCGCGCTCGCGGGCCCCCTCGAGTGGGACCCGGTGGAGCTTCAAGCGCGGCTCTCGCGGGCCGCCGGCTTCGTCTGGGTCCGGCGGAAGGTGGACCCGGCCACGGCCGAGCAGATTCGGAGGATGAAGCTTCCCGGCATCCACTTCGTCACCGAGAACCGGCGCTTCTACCCGAAGGGACCGCTCGCCGCGGCGCTCTTGGGCTACGTCGGAATTGACGACCGGGGACTCGGGGGTCTCGAGTACTTCTACGACCGCACGATCCGCGGCAAACCGGGGGAGATCGTGGCGTTGAAGGACGCGAGGCGCTCGACCTACGGCGAATTGGAAGCGCCGGGCCGGCCGCCGCAGGAAGGCGCGTCGCTCGAGATCTCGGTCGACTCCGGGGTGCAGTTCGCGGTCGAGCGGGAGCTTTCTGCCGCGGTCGCCGAGGCCGGCGCGCGTTCCGGGGCCGCGGTGCTGCTCGATCCCTGGTCGGGCGAGGTCCTCGCGATGGCGAGCGCGCCGGGGTTCGACCCCAACCGCTTCAATCGGTTTCCGGCCGACTCCCGGCGCAACCGCGCGATCGCCGATGCCTACGAGCCGGGCTCGACCTTCAAGATCGTGACCGGATCGGTCGCGCTCGAGCAGGGCCTCGTCTCCCTGGAGGAGGCGATCGACACCTCCAACGGCACGATCCGCGTCGCCGGTACGACGATCTCCGAGCACGACGGGCACCGGTTCGGGACGTTGACGCTCGCCGGGATCTTCGAGCAATCCTCCAACGTCGGCATCATCCGGGTGGGACTGCGGCTGGGCAAGAGGCGCCTTTTCGAGGGGGCCTCGGCCTTCGGCGTGGGACGCCCCACCGGAGTGGACCTGCCGGGCGAGAACCCGGGCCTCTTCCGGGAACTCGCACGCTGGTCCGCGATCTCGGGTGCCTCGATCTCCATGGGACAGGAGGTCGCGGTCACGGCGCTGCAGCTGGCGCGTCTGACGGCAGTCGTCGCCAACGGCGGGCGCCTCGTGTCGCCTCGCGTGGTCCGGCGCGTGATCCTGCCGGACGGGCGCGCCGAGGCCCTCCCGGCGCCGCCGCCGGTTCCGATCCTCTCGGCGCAGACGGCCGCCGCCCTGCGAGACATCCTGGTCGGGGTCGTCTCGCGTGGCACGGGCGCCCGCGCCGCGATCCCGGGCTTCACGGTCGCGGGCAAGACCGGCACCGCGCAGAAGGCGGGGCCCGGCGGGTATCAGCCCGGCCGCTACGTCACCAACTTCGTCGGATTCGTGCCGGCCGAGGCTCCGCGCCTGGTCGGTGTCGTCCTGCTCGAAGAGCCACAAGGCAAGTACTACGCGGGGGAGGTCGCGGCCCCCGTGTTCTCGAGAATCGTCTCGCAGGCGCTCTCCATCCTCCGAATTGCGCCCGAGGAGCAGCGGGTGCCGGCCACCGCGCTCGCCGCCTCCTCGGGCCCCTTTTTTCCCGCTGGCGTCGTCCCGGCTTCCGCGCGCCGGTCGACGGCGCCCGAGCGCCGGCTGCGCGAAA
The DNA here is from genome assembly GCA_050745345.1 of Thermoanaerobaculia bacterium. Classification (GTDB taxonomy): domain Bacteria; phylum Acidobacteriota; class Thermoanaerobaculia; order UBA5066; family Gp7-AA6; genus DATBFU01. Next base: position 1,170 of record JBOGJK010000366.1, on the reverse strand, counting down.
TGCCGGGAGAGGGAATCCCGGACGCCGGGGGGCTCTCGGCGAGGCAGGCGCTGGCTCTGCTGGCGCGGCAGGGGATCCCGGCGAGGCTCGAAGGGACGGGCTTTGTCACCGCGCAGAGGCCCCCGGCCGGCACCCTCTGGCGACCCGGAACCACCGTGACCCTTTCGCTCTCGGAAGACGCCGCGGCCGTCTCCCGATTCGGCCGCGGGCGCGAGGAGACGCTCACCGCGACACCCGAGCCGTGAGGCTCATGGAATTGATTTCGGTCCTGCCGGGAGCCGAACTTTCCCCGGGCGGCGCCGACCCGGAGATCCGGCGCGTCGTTGCCGACTCCCGCCGCGTGGGCCCCGGGGACCTCTTCGTCGCGATCCGGGGAGAGAAGTCCGACGGCCTGGCGTTCGTGCCCGATGCCCTTTCGCGCGGCGCCGCGGCGGTCCTCGCCCAGGCGCCGGCGCCGGAAGCTGTCCCGGTGCCCTGGGTCCGGGTCGAAAATGCCCGGAAGGCGCTGGGTCGGGCCGCCACGCGCCTGGCGGGCAACCCCGCGGAGAAGCTCCATCTGGCGGGAGTGACCGGCACCAACGGCAAGACGACGACGGCCCTGCTTCTGCAGTCGCTGCTTCGGGTCCGGTACGGCGAGGCGGGCTTCGTCGGGACTGTCGGCTACCGGATCGGCCGCCGGGAGTTGCCGGCCGAGCGGACGACACCCGACGCGGCGCTGCTCCAGGAGCTGCTGGCGGAGATGGTGCGTGCGGGAATCCCCGCCGCGTCCATGGAGGTTTCCTCCCATGCCCTCGCGCTCGACCGCGTCGAGGGGTGCCGCTTCGATCTGGCTGTCTTCACGAACTTGACCCGGGACCATCTCGACTTCCACCGCGACATGGAGAGCTACTACGGCGCGAAGCGGAGCCTCTTCGAGCTGAGAAAGCCGGACGGCGCCGCGGTCGTCAATGTGGGAGAGGACTACGGCCGCCGCCTCGCGGGCGAGATCGGCGGGAGGGTCTGGACCTATTGCGCGGGGGAGGGCGGAGCGGACCTGACCGCGCTGTCCGCGCGCTGCGACCTCTCGGGACCTTCTTTTGAAGCCGTCTCGCCGGTGGGGCGCTTTCGCGTCTCCTCCCGGCTGCTCGGCCGGTTCAACGTGGACAACCTGCTTGCCGCCGCGGCCGGCGG
>JBOGJK010000365.1:0-1787 GCA_050745345.1 Thermoanaerobaculia bacterium | reverse complement strand
GTGCCGGAGAGGAAGAGGGAGTACGGCGAGGAGGCACGCCCTCACCCCGACCCTCTCCCGGTGGGAGAGGGAGCGTCTCGCCTTCACCACGGCCCTCTCCCGGAGGAAGAGACAGAGGAGGAGCCGGAGGCCGACGTGCGCCCGTTCCCGGCGCCCGACCGCGGACCGGCCGCGTCGCCCGCGGCCGTCGTGGTACGCGGCGCCACCGTCTGGACGCAGGGCCCGGCCGGGATCCTCGAAGGAGCCGACCTCCTCGCCGCGGGCGGAAAGATCACCGCCGTCGGGAAGGGCCTCGCGGCGCCCGCCGGCGCGATCGAGATCGACGGCCGCGGCCGGCACCTCACGCCGGGGCTGATCGACGCGCACTCCCACACCGCCGTCGACGGCCAGGTCAACGAGTTCGTGCGCTCCGTCTCCGCCGAGGTGCGGGTCCGGGACGCGCTCGATCCCTTCGACGTCGCGATCTATCGGGAGCTCGCCGGCGGAACGACCTCCGCCAGCATCCTGCACGGTTCGGCCAACGCCATCGGCGGCCAGAACGCCATCGTGAAGTGGCGCTGGAGAGGGGGCCCCGACGACCTTCTTCTTACGGGCGCGCCGGAGGGGATCAAGTTCGCCCTCGGGGAGAACCCGAAGCAGTCCAACTTCCAGAACCCGAGGCCGCGCTATCCCGCCACGCGAATGGGGGTGTCGAACCTCATCCGCGAGCGCTTCCTCGCGGCGCGCGACTACCGAAAGCGCCAGGAGGAGTATCGGAAGGCCGCGGCGGTGAAGGGAGCGACTCCGATCCCGCCGCGCAAGGACCTGCAGCTCGAGGCGATCGCGGAGGTCCTGGAAGGCAAGCGCCAGGTCCACTGCCACTCCTACCGAAAGGACGAGATCCTCGAGGTCCTCCGCGTCGCCGAGGAGTTCGGCGTGAAGATCGCGACACTTCAGCACATCCTGGAGGGGTACAAGGTGGCCGATGAGATCGCGCGGCACGGCGCCGGCGCCTCCTCTTTCTCCGACTGGTGGGCCTACAAGTTCGAGGTGTACGACGCGATCCCCTGGAACGGGGCGCTGATGCGCGAGCGGGGGGTGCTGGTCTCCTTCAACTCCGACTCGGACGAGCTGGCGCGGCGCTTGAACGGCGAGGCGGCCAAGGCGGTCCGGTACGGCGGCGTGCCGCCGGCCGATGCCCTGGCCTTCGTGACGATCAACCCTGCCAGGCAGCTCGGCATCGAGAAGAGGGTCGGCTCGCTCGAGCCCGGCAAGGACGCGGACTTCGTGGTGTGGAGCGGCGATCCGCTCTCCGCCGAGACGGTCGCCCTGGAGACGTGGATCGACGGAAGGAAGTACTTCGACCGGGCCGCGGACCTGTCGCGTCGTCCCGCTCTCGAGAAGGAGCGGGAAGAGCTGGTCGCGAAGGCGAAGCGGGCCCTCGAGGCGGAGAGGAGGGCCACTCGCGCCGCGCAACTGGAGAGGGCCGCCGGTGAGGCGAAGACCCCGACTCCCGGGCCGATGCGCGTCGAGGTCGCGCCGACACCGATCCCGCATCTGGCGCCGCCGGGTCCCACGCCCACGCCGCCTCCGCAGCGGAGGGCCGCGCCGTGAGGCGGATCCTCTTCGCTCTGGCGCTCGCCCTGCCGGCCGGAACCGCCTCGGGTGAGACCGTTCTGCTGCGGGGGGCGACGGTCCACACGGTCTCCGGGGCCGACATCGCCAACGGCAGCGTGCTGATCCAGGACGGCAAGATCGCGGCCGTCGGCGCCTCCGTCGCGGCGCCTCCGGACGCAAGAGTCGTGGAT
>JBOGJK010000364.1:0-2922 GCA_050745345.1 Thermoanaerobaculia bacterium | reverse complement strand
CTCCTGGAGAAGCGAAAGGGAGGCGGGAGCAGAAAAAATCAGAAAAAATGGTTAGCTTGACTGAACCGGCGGGTCTGCCTATAATGCCCTCAGTTTCGCGGGGTGGAGCAGTCTGGTAGCTCGTTGGGCTCATAACCCAAAGGTCCCGGGTTCAAATCCCGGCCCCGCAACCAAGTTTCCAAAGGGCCGGGAGTGACCTCCCGGCGTTTTCGTTTCCACCTCCGGTTTTGAAAACTCTCGGCCGCCGTCCGCAGAGCAGACGCCTGCGGCCGACAGCCCCGCAGCCCAGTTTGAGACGCCGGGAGCTCGCTACCGGCTTTCTTGCGCTTGAGTGCCGAGGGGGGCCCGCCGGCCCGGGAGAGGCGTCAGGGTGAGACGTGTCGAAGCGCTGCAACCGTCGGCGATCCGGCGATCGTCTTGGGCACGGTCACGTGCGTTGCCCGGCCGCACACGCAGAGACGAAGAAACGTCTCGCCGACGCTTCCTCCGATACTCTCCCGATCCGTTTTCCCGCACGCCTCGCAAGTCCAGGCCATGAGCCGGATCTGCGAACCGGTAAACCCGTACCAGAACTGCAGGCAGCTATCGAGCCCGGGCCACTGCTCGTAGACGGTCGCCTGGCCGGAGTCTGCCGACAGCGCGTGCCGGATCGCCGCGAGCTCGTTGGCCGAATGCAGGTCGAAGTGAGCGAGCCGGCCTCGAAGGGCGGCGTCGGTCAGGGTGCCGATCCGGGTCGGGGGCTCGGTCCCCGGGGAGGCGTTCACCCTCAACAGAATGAGCCCCGGCGCATTCTCGACTCTCGGAAGGCGGCTGAGCAGGATCGCGAAGGTCTGTGGAGTCTTCATCGCGTCAGGCCGAGGGGGAGAAGGCAACCAGGAAGCCGTCCGTCGCCTCACGGAGACTCGCCGCCACGGATTCGCGAGAAGGATGCGCCAACGAAGCGCTCTCGTCAACTTCGCCGGGAGGCCCCGGCGAAAGCCCGCGCTCGACTACGACGGCCAGATCCTGAAGCCATAGCGCGAGCAGCGGAATCATCTTGTGGTCCAGATCCGCCGGGCGCTCGTCCGGGTGTATCTTCGCGCCGAGAATCCAATCGAGGTTCGCGCAGACTTCCGATGAAACGAGCTTGCGCGCCTCGCCATACCGAGCCATCAATCGAGAGAGGGCTTGCTTCTTCCGAGAGCCGTCGACGCCCGCCGCCGCGGCGAATGACGGGGTCGGCGTCACGGTCGGACCCTGCGCCAGGGAATCGATAACTGGGCGGGCGTCTCGTCTCCCCGGACACGACTGGGTTGGATCCTCGTGACATCCTTGCAGAAGCCGCATTTCGCAGTCCCATCCCGAGCGACCTCGGTCTGGTTGGACTGGCCGCAGTTTCTGCATTTCCACCTTCGCAGCCGGCTCTCCATGACGCACATCCCTTTCTCGCCGAAGGCCGGCGACGGGCTGTCACGGATTGCTTGACGTGGTCCGTCGGAGGGATCGGAGGCTTGCAGCATACCACGTGCCGCGGCTGCCGGGCCTGACACCGGTGCGAGACTTTGCGTCCCGAAAGTCGGAGAAGGAACTGGAACCGATTCTCCGCTTTCCTTTCACGAGAGCGCCGCCGCGACGACGATCAGCCGCAGCGATTGCCGCGTGAACTCCTCGCCCGCGAAGCTCCCCCAAAGCTCCTCGACCGCGAGATCGCAGGAGCGAAAGAGCGAAACGATTTCGCCGGGGTCCCAGGAGCGGGCCACGAAGGACGCGCTCTTCTCGCGCGATTCCGAGGGGGTCCGGAGCCGGTAACGGTACCGCGCTTCCCACTGGTCGCGCCCGGCAATCGGGTTCCACGATTCCCGAATCGAGAGGGTCCCGCCGGGGACCGCGAGGCGGCGGCGCCGGACCAGGGGAGCGTGGCCGCAGAGATAGAGACCGTCCAGGACGAACCGGCCGGCGGATCCCAGGATGCGCGCCACGCCGGTCAGCGTGTCCCGCCGGTCCTCCGCCGCCGTAAGGTGCGAGAACGGATCGCTCGGCGCCACGATCAGGTCGAAGGCTCCCGCGAAGGGGAGACGGCGCATGTCCGCCGCCGCCAGGTGGAGGCGGGAAGCCGCCGGCCCGCGGTGGGCGCAAGCGAGCATCGGAATCGAGATGTCGATTCCAGTTACCCAGTCTGCGTTGCGAGCGAGGACGGCAGTCACGCGCCCCAGTCCCGAGCCCAGCTCGAGCACCCTGCGCGGCCGCCAGCGCCGGCAAACACGCTTCCAGAACGCGAGATCGTCGCGCCCCGCGGTCTCGAGCTCGTAGAACGGGAGGATGTCCTCGTAGTAGGAGGACGGGTCGCGCACGAGCAACGACACTACACGCTCTGGCTCGCCACGGAAGCCACTTCTGCAAGCCTCGTTTTCTTCCCCCGGGGCGAGCTTGCCGGGCGCCGGCGCGGTGCGCGTCTGACAAGATCCCGAAGCTCGTCATCGGCGTGCGGTACGACCGCTTCACGCAGGCGCGCTTGCGCCACCTGCGCTGGCAGCCGGACAGGGCGCCCCGGCGGGCACGCTTGCCCGGGTCGAAAGAGAGAGCCGCGTCTCGCCCCTCGATCTCCTCTCGACCGAGACGTCGTCCGACCCGGTCACGCCAGGTGGTCGATCTGCCCTGTTGACCCAACGCCACCGCCCGGTAGACTGCCTCCGGGAGGGCGCCGATGAGCGAGCAGCGGAGGCAGCCGATCGGTTCGATCGGCTGGGTCGATCTCACGGTCGAGAACGCCGACGCCGTTCGGGACTTCTACCGCGACGTGACGGGGTGGACGATCTCGCCGGTCGACATGGGTGGCTACAGCGACTACTGCATGAACGAGCCCGCCTCTGGCAAGTCGGTCGCCGGTGTCTGTCACGCGCGCGGCGTCAACGCGGACTTGCCGGCGCAGTGGCTGATCTACAT
>JBOGJK010000363.1:0-4594 GCA_050745345.1 Thermoanaerobaculia bacterium | reverse complement strand
GTCCTGATCCTCGAGAACGCGAGCGGCGCCATCCGCGCCATGGTCGGCGGCTACGACTGGAACCGAAGCAAGTTCAATCGCGCGACCCAGGCAATTCGGCAGGCCGGCTCCACCTTCAAGCCGTTCGTCTACGCCGCGGCGCTCGAACAGGGCTACACGCCGTCCGACACGCTCTTCGACGGGCCGGTCTCGATCGTCTACGACCCGCGCCGCCCCCCGTACCGACCCGCCAACTACGACAAGGCCTATCGCGGGATCGTGACCCTGCGCCGGGCGCTCGAGCATTCGATCAACGCGCCCACGGTGCGCCTGGCCGAGCTGGTCCGTCTCGAGAACGTCATCGGGGTCGCGCGGCGCTTCGGCATCCACGCGAAGCTCGAGCCGTATCCGTCGATGGCGCTGGGAACCTTCGAAGTCACGCTGCAGGAGATGGCCGCCGCCTACGCCGTGTTCGCCAACCAGGGACTCGCCTTCACTCCCTACGCCTTCGACCGGATCACCGACGCCAACGGCGACCCGCTCGAGCAGACGCACGCCGATGCCCGCGAGGTCGAGGCCCCGCCCGTGGCCTATCAGATCCTGCAGATGCTGCGCGGCGCGACGCAGCGCGGCACCGCGGCATCCGCCGACCGCCTTCAGCTCTCGATTGCGGGAAAGACGGGCACGACCAGCGACTACACCGACGCCTGGTTCATCGGCATGACGCCGCGCTACACGATCGGCGTGTGGGTCGGCAACGACCGCAAGACCGTCAGCCTCGGCGAGGGAATGGAGGGATCGCGGGTCGCTCTGCCGATCTGGATCCGGATCCTCGAGAAGATGAAGGCCCGAGGCCGGATCGATCCGAAGGCCGATTTCGAGGTGCCCGCCAACGTCGTGCTGACGGCCGTGGACTACGAGACCGGCCTGAAGGCGACCCCCGACACCCCGCGCCCGATCCTCGAGGCCTTCGTCAGCGGCTCGCAGCCGACCGAGGAGTGGAGCGCCCGATGGGGCGAGATCACGCGCCTCCCCTGGTCGCTCCAGGAGTCCTTCTACATACCGAAGAAAGGGGAGGCGGGCGAGACGCCGCCCGCGCCGGCCGGGCGGAACTGAGCGTTGAGGCGACTGCTCCGAGACGGCGCCGCCGACTGGTGGGTCCCCGGCGGAGCGCTCTTCCTCGCCCGGGCGAGCGACGCGCTGCTGCGGTTCGGCCTCTTCTTTGCGACCGCAAAGCTGCTCGATCCGGCGTCCTTCTCGCTCTACGCCCTCGTGACGGCCGCTCTGGCCATCTGCCAGTGGCTCTTGGCGCTCGGCGCCCCGCGGATGGCGCTCTACTTCCATGCGCGGGGCGAACGTGGGGCGCTCTACGCCTGGCTCTATATCCTCGCGGCTTCCGCGAGCGGCGTCGTTCTGCTCGCGGCCGCCATGATGCCTCCCCTGCGGGCCCTCTTCTTCCGCGGGGTCCCGGACGGCCTGGTGCTGCTCGGTCTCGCCCCGCTCCCCTTTCTGCTGCTCGGCGACTCACTTGCCTCGGCGCTCGTGGCATCTCGGCGCGCCGGCGCCTACGGAGCGACGCTCTGGGTCCGCAACCTCGCCTCGGCCCTGGTACTCGCGACCGCGCTGTCCGCCTCGGACCGGCTCGCCTGGGTCCTCTGGGGGAGGCTTCTGGTGGCCGCGGGAGTGGCGCTGTGGGTCGTCGTCGCGGCGCGGGCCGTGCCCGACTGGCGCGGGGTGCCCGAGTTTGCCCCCGCGGCAATCCGCTACGGCGGCCCGACAGCCCTCTCCTCGGGCGCCGTCGCGTTGCACCGGAGGGCCGACGTGATGCTGCTCTCCGCGTTCGGGCGCGCCGGCGAGATCGGCGCCTATTCCCTCGCCCAGGCGATCGCCGAGACCTTCTGGCTCGTCACCGACTCTCTCGAGCACGCCCTCTTCGTGGACGTCGCCCGCCGCGAGCAGTCACGCGCCCGTTGGGAGGCTCGCCGCGCGTTCCGGCTCTACTGCTGGCTGGGTCTGGCCGGCCTGGCGGGCGGTGTGGCCGGCGGGGAGGTGTTGATCCGGATATTCTTCCGGCGCTATCCGGCAGCCGGGGACCTGCTGCCCTGGCTCGTCGCGGCGACGGTCGCCTGGGGCGTCGCGCGTCCCTTCTACTCCTACCTCTCCTCACAGGGGCTCGTGCGGAGGGCGCTCTCGTGCCACGCCGTGGGACTTGCGGTCAACATCGCGCTCTGCGCCCTCTGGATCCCGGAGGGGGGCGCCCTGGGGGCGGCGCGGGCTTGCCTGGTCAGCTACGGGACGCAGTCGCTGATGTTCGCCGCGATGTTCGCGAAGGCGGGCAGAGACGAGTCCGAGACTGCTCCTGCGCTTGACGCGTGAACCGTGAACCGTAAACCGTGAACCGAGGAGCCTGCGTACCGGCTCTGGTTACTGCGCCGCGGCTACGAGGGGCTGGACGTCAATAGCAAGGGTGGCGACGACGTCACGGTGCAGGCGCACGTGGACCGTGTGCTGCCCCATGCGCTTGATCGGCTCTGCGACCTCGACCCGGCGGCGGTCTACCTCGATGCCCCGCCCCGCGAGCGCGTCCGCGATCTCCGAGGGAGTCACCGAGCCGTAAAGGACGTCTTCCTCCCCCGCCTTCTTGTGCAGGACGATGGTCAGCCCCTCCATCTTGCGGGCGACCTCCTCGGCGACCTGCTTCTCCCGGAGAGTCGTCTCGTCGTACTTTCGCTTCTCTTCGGAGAGGCGCCGCAGGTTCGCGGCGGTCGCCTCGTACGCGAATCCCTGGGGGAACAGGTAGTTGCGGGCGAAGCCGTCCTTGACCGAAACGGTCTCGCCGCGGTGGCCGAGGCCGCGGACGTCGTCCGCCAGGATCACTTTCATCTTCGTCTCTACTCTTTCTCGCCCCGACGGCGAAAGTTCACATACCAGTCGAACAGGCCCAGAAGCGCCACCCCGAGGCTCATCGGGAAGTAGGCGGCCAGGACGTACAGGCCGAATCGCAGCAACCAGGCCCGGAACCACCTCCGGGCGAAGTGGCAGATGATAGAGAGCCCGGCCACGAAATACAAGGCGGCCAGGGCGAGCAGAACGTCCCCCGCGAGGACTCGCGGCAGATCCCGCGTGAGCGCGAACGCCGCGCCCGCCGCCACGAAGGAGATGGCGCCCCCCGCGGGAAGCCGCAGCTGCTCGAAACGGACCGTCTCCGCCGACGCCGCGGGGCGGGCCGACCGCGCGCCGGCATAGAAAGCCACCGCCGAGCCGATGATCCAGCCGGCGCCGACGAGCCCCGCCCAGTAGGTTCCGGCAAAGTCGCGGGCGGCCGCCAGCGTTGAGCGGACCCGCTCCAGGGTGGCCGCATCGGCCCGGGAACGGCGGTACGACTCGAGGGCCGCCGGGATCATCGCATCGAAGGTGGACCGCAGCTGCGCACCCACGGGCGGCGCTCCAGCCGCGGGCAGCGCCAGCAGGATGCCGGCGCACAGGAGGCCCCCGATCAGGCCGAGCAGGAGAAACGCGCGCGAGGCCTCGCCGCCGCGGCGCACGCGCCCGGCCAGTAGCGCGGGCAAACCCGTCACGACGGCGGCCGCCAGCGCGACTCCCGCCGCTTCCCGCACGCCCGCCGAGGCCAGCGCCACGCCGAACAGCAGCGCCGCCGCCAGACCGGTCCCGACCATCCCCGGGCCGAGCCCGAGACGGTGCGTGACGCGCACGAGCGGAACCGCGGCGAACGGGAACGCGAGCGCGCCGACCAGCGGCATGGCCAGGAAGGCCGCGAAGGAGAGGGCCGACAGGCAGGCGGCGAGCGGGATCTCCCACCGCGCCTGCGGCTGGCCGGGCGCCGGAGCGGTGACTTCTTGAGTGGCCGGCGTGCTTGCCATCGCCAGGGCCGGGAGACGGAAGGCGGGAGACGGAAGACGAGCCCGGACATCCGGCCCCCGTCTCCCGTCTACCGTTTGCCGTCTACCGTCGCATCAGTCCGTCGCGTACGGCAGCAGCGCGATCGCCCGGGCTCGTTTGATCGCGGTCTGGAGCTTGCGCTGGTGCAGAGCGCAGGTTCCGGAGATCCGCCGCGGCAGGATCTTGCCGCGCTCGGGAATGAAGGACTGAAGCAGCTTCACGTCCTTCCAGTCCACGTACTCGAGCTTCTCCGCGCAGAACCGGCATACCTTCCGGCGGCGCACGAAGAACTTCTTGCGGGCGGGCTTGCCTTCACGCCCTCCCCTCTCGCCGCGCCCCGATCCGCGCGAGGGCATCGCGGTCATACTTGCCCCCCTTCGGGACTCGCGGCGGGAGCCTCCGGTCCGGCTGGCGGTGTCGCGGGCGGCCGCGGCGGCCGCTTGATGGCCTTCACGCGCAGGCGCTCGGCCATCTTGGCGGAGCGCTTCAACTCGTCGTCGGCGCGCACGGCCAGATGCCGCAGCACCTGGTCCGAGAGCCTCAGGCGCCGCTCGATCTCGGCGACGAGCGCCGGCAGCGCGCGGACCTGAAAGAGGTGGTAGTAGGCCTCGCGCTTGCGCCCGATCGGGAAGGCCAGCCGGCGACGCCCCCACGGCTCGTCGCGGGCGATCTCGGCTCCCCCGGCGGTCAAGAGCTTCCGGTAGTCGGCGGCGAC
>JBOGJK010000362.1:0-1627 GCA_050745345.1 Thermoanaerobaculia bacterium | reverse complement strand
ATGTAGCGCAAGGCGGCGCCGAGAAGCAGGACGGTCCCGGCGAATCGCGCCGGCCCGCGGCCGTGGTGCCGGCCGACGTACTGGACGATCCCGCGGTGGAGCTGCCCGAAGAGGGCGTCCCCGCCGGAGGCGCCGCCCCGGTGGACGACGCGCGCGCCCGGCTCGAAGAGGATCCGGTACCCCCGGGCGCGCCATCGGGCGGCGAGATCGGTCTCCTCTCCGTAGAGGAAGAAGGACTCGTCGAACCCGCCGGCCACCTCGAAGGCCGTGCGCCGGACGAGGAGCGCCGCGCCGCGGAGAGTTTCCACTTGTTGCGGGCGACCGTGATCCTCTCGGGTCGCCGAGTGTCCTCGGAGAAGACCCCGTCCTCCGGACAGGAAGGCGAGCCCCGAGCTCTCGCAGAAGATCCGCCAGGGTGTCGGCAGGCGCTGGATCGACGGTTGGAGAGAGCCGTCCGGCTCGGACAGCCGCGGTCCGACGGCCGCGGCGATCGGATCCGCTTCGAGCGCCGCGACGAGCGTTTCGACCGCGCCGGGTAGGACGACCGCATCCGAGTTCAGGAACAGCAGATACGGCCGGGATGTCTCCCGCGCGCCGCGGTCGCACGCTGCCCCGTACCCGCGGTTCTCCCCTTCGACGACCACGCGCGCCGAGGGGACCACGCTCGAGAGTCGCTCCCGGACCGCGTCCCCGGAGGCGTTGTCCACGACCACGATCTCGGCGTCCGGCGCCGTCCGCGCGACCGCGCGCGCCGCCTCGACGGTCTCCTCCGGCGTCTTGTAGTGAACGATGACTGCGGACACGCGGCCTGCGGCCGGGGAGCTCACGGCCGGCAGTATGGCAAAAAAAAGCCCGGGCTCACGCCCGGGCTTTGCAACAGCAAGCTGATAGCTGACAGTTGAGAACTGAGAACTACTCCTAGTACATCCCGCCCATGCCGCCGCCCGGCATCCCGGCCGAGGTCTTCTCCTTCTCCTTGATCTCGCAGACCATCGCCTCGGTCGTGAGCATCAGGCCGGCGATGGAGGCCGCGTTCTGGAGGGCGTTCTTGGTGACCTTGGTCGGGTCGATGATGCCCGCCTTCAGCATGTCCTCCACCTTCTCGGTGTTGGCGTTGAAGCCGAAGTTGCCCCCCTTGATCTTCAAGTCGTTGATGACGACGGAGCCCTCGGCGCCGGAGTTCGCCACGATCTGGCGGGTCGGCTCCTCGAGGGCGCGGACCACGATGCGGGCGCCGATCTTCTCGTCGCCGGCCAGCTCCTTGGCCGCCTTCTCGACGGAATCCATGGCCCTCAGGAAGGCCACGCCGCCGCCGGCGACGATCCCCTCCTCGACGGCCGCCTTGGTCGCGTGCATCGCGTCCTCGACGCGGGCCTTCTTTTCCTTCAGCTCGGTCTCGGTCGCCGCTCCGACTTTGATGATGGCCACGCGGACGGCCGAGCGCAACCACAAGACGGCGAACTGGAGAAGGATCAGGAGCGCGATGGCAGGACGCGAGACCGCCGGCAGTATCCAGGTGACGGCAAAGAGCGCGAGCACCGCCCCCCCTCCCAGCGCGAACCAGAAGATCCACAGGGCGAGGGCCCGCAGCCACGAACCGGAGAGCGCGCGGCGGGCGAACCGGTAC
>JBOGJK010000361.1:0-2162 GCA_050745345.1 Thermoanaerobaculia bacterium | reverse complement strand
CTCCCGGGGCGACCGCGAAGTCGACGCCGTCCAGCGCGACGACCGGGCGGGCCCCCTCGTAGACCTTTCGCACGGCGCGGCAGAGGACTGCCGGAGCCGCTTCGGAGGAAGGAGAGGGAAGATGGCGCGCCGTCACGATGGGAGAATACCGCCGGCGCCGCCCGGGCCGACGCCGGCCGGGAGACGGGAGACGGGAGACGTGAGAGGACCGAAGTCGTTTCGAAGGGATCGCGGCGTTCGTCTGTCGTCTTCCGTCTCCCGTCTTCCGATCCTCCGATGATCGATCCGCTCCGCCGGACGCTCGAGCAGCGCGCCCTCGTCCGGGCGCTGACTCGCCGCGAGCTCGCCGCGCGCTACCGCGGCGGCGTGCTGGGGTTCCTCTGGTCTCTGCTCAACCCGCTGCTGCTGCTCGCCGTCTATGCCGTCGTCTTTCGCTTCGTCTTCGCGCCGCGCGCGGAGGTGCGCCCCTACGCCCTCTTCCTCTTCGCGGGAGTGCTCGTCTGGGGCTTCGTCTCCTCCGCCCTGCTCGACGCGGCGGAGACCTTCCGGAACAACGGGCCGCTTTTACGCAAGAGCGCCGTGGCCCCCGAGGTCTTCCCGGCGGTGGCGGTCGGCGCGCGCCTGGGGCACCTGCTGCTCGCCCTGCCGGTCCTCGCCGCGGCCACGGCCTGGGCGGCGGTGAGGGGGAGCGTGGAGCCGGGTCGCGCGGTCCTGGCGCTCCCGCTCGTGCTTCTGCTGCTGGCTCTCGCGGTCTTCGGCCTCGCGCTCGCCGTCTCGGCGCTCTCCGTCCACTTCGGCGACGTTCGGGACCTGGTCGGCAATCTCCTGACGCTCGCCTTCTTCGCGACACCGGTGCTCTATCCCGTGGCGGCCGTGCCGGAGCGCTTCCGCCCCTGGCTGCGCGCCAACCCGTTCGCGGCGTTCCTCACGGCGATCCACGACTGCGCCTTCTTCTTCCGCCCCGTCGCGGCAGCAGACTGGCTCTGGATGGCTCTGACCGCGGCCGCGGCACTGGCCCTCGGAGGCGCCGTCTTCGAGCGCCTGCGCGACTCGATCGCGGAGGAGGCCTAGCTTGGAGCCGGCAATCCGAGTCGAGCGAGTCACCAAGCTCTACCGCCGCCGCGGACGCCGGCCTCGGGCCGGGTCGCTCAAGTCCGCCCTGCTCTCCGGCCGCGCCGCGGGCGGTCTCCCGCCCGAGGCCGCGGTGCCGGCGCTCACAGAGGTCTCCTTCGACGTCGCGGTCGGGGAAGCGGTTGGTGTCGTCGGGGCGAACGGCTCCGGCAAGTCGACGCTGCTCAGGCTGCTCTCCGGGATCATGCGGCCGACCTCGGGGCGCGTCGAAGTCCGGGGGCGCCTCGCGGCGCTGTTGGAGCTTGGCGCCGGGTTCCATCCGGAGATCTCCGGGCGCGACAACGTCGAGGTCGCCGGCCTGCTGCTGGGGCTCTCGAAGCGCGAGATCGCGGCGAAGCTTCCCGAGATCGTGCGCTTCGCGGGGGTCGAGGAGTTCCTGGACGCCCCGGTCAAGACGTACTCCTCGGGCATGGCGGTGCGCCTGGGCTTTGCCGTCGCCGCCCACAGCGATCCGGACGTGCTGCTGGTGGACGAGGTGCTCGCCGTAGGGGACGAGGCCTTTGCCCACCGCTGCCTCGAGAAGTTCTCCGAGTTCGAGCGCGCCGGCAAGACCCTTCTCTTCGTTTCGCACGACCTGGCGCTGGTCTCCGCGCGGTGTCGCCGGGCGATCTGGCTCGACCGGGGCAGGATCGCCGCCGACGGGCCCGCGGGGCAGACCGTGGCGCTCTACCGCGAGCGCGTGGCACGCGAGGAAGCGGAGGGGAGGCTTGCGGCGGCGGGCGCCGGCGCCGCCTCCCGCATCGGCTCGGGCCGGGCGAGCCTGGAGGCCGTGCGCCTGCGCGACGGGGAGGGTCGCGAGACACGGCGCCTGCGCTCGGGCGAGCCGGCCTCCGTCGAGATGGTCGTGCGGGCCCGGGAGCCCCTCTCCGACTTCGTGCTGGGCGTCGCCATGGCGACCGTTTCCGGCGCTCCCGTCCTCGGCGTCAACACCGAGGCGGACGGCCTCCGCCCGGAGGAGCTCTCGGGGGAGGCGCGTGTCGTCCTCGAGATCCCGGCGCTCGATCACGCGCCGGGTCTCTACAGCCTCGACG
>JBOGJK010000360.1:0-5818 GCA_050745345.1 Thermoanaerobaculia bacterium | reverse complement strand
GCTTCGAGACGGTGACCTACATGCTCTCGGGGCGCATGGAGCACCGCGACTCGCACGGCAACGCGGGCGCGCTCGGCCCGGGTGACGTGCAGTGGATGACCGCGGGCTCGGGTGTGATCCACTCCGAGATGCCGGAGAAGGACTTCGCGGCGCGTGGCGGGCGGATGCACGGCTTCCAGCTCTGGGTGAACCTGCCCCGCCACGACAAGATGATGACGCCGCGCTACCAGGAGGTCCGGGGCTCGAAGATCCCCGAGGCCTCGAGCACGGACGCAACGGTCAGGGTCCGGGTCCTCGCCGGCGAGTCACTCGGCGCCCGCGCCGTGATCGACACGCGCACGCCGATCCTGTACCTGGACGTCCAGCTCCAACCGGGTGCCACGTTCTCCCAGCCGGTCGGGCCCGACTTCAACGTCTTCGCCTACGTCGTCGAGGGGACAGGCTCTTTCGGCGCGCAAGAGCGCCCGGCGGGGGACGAGGACCTGGTCCTCTTCGGGCACGACGGAGACGCTGTGGCGCTCTCCGCCTCCCCCGGAGGGCCTCTGCGGGTCCTCCTCATCGGGGGCGCGCCGCTGCGGGAGCCGGTCGCCCGCTACGGCCCCTTCGTGATGAACACGCGAAGCGAGCTGATCGCCGCGGTCGAGGACTTCCAGAGCGGCCGGTTCGGCCGGATCCCTCCCGCAAGCTGACGCGCCTGCTCTCTCCTGGCACCAGCGTGCCATCGGGAAAGCACTCCCGGGCGATTGGCCTGTGCCCGGAGGCCGGCTACTCTCCTTGTTAACCCCCGCTCAAGCCGGGGCAAAACGCGCAAAAGGTAGACAGTCAGAGTGCCCGAGGGCCGGACCGGTGGAACTCCAGAGCCCGGGCAACAGGGAGGCCAGATGAGCCAGCAAGCGACGTGGCGCTGCGGGGAATGCGAAGCGGTCGTGACCGTCTCCACAGAGGACGGCCGGCGGTGGCCGGACTGTCCCAACTGCGGCGCGCCGAAGGAGGCGCCGGGCCGGCCGGAGCGAGAGAACGGGGGGACAGTCGCCTACGACACGCGCGCTGGCGGGCACTTCGCCGAAACGGCGGGACCGCAGCTTGACCGGCTGCTCGCCCGAACGGTCCTGGGCGGCGAGGGCAACCTGCCGTCGCCGCCCTACTCCTCCCAGGACTGGGCGGCCATGGCTCTGGCCGAGCTCGTCGGGCGGCAGAGCGGTTGGTCGTTTCACCTCGCCTTTTGCGGCAACGCCTGGGTGGCGACGTTTGCCGAGAAGGGCTCGCCGAAGAAGGACATCGCGACGACCCCATTGAGCTCGCTCGTCTCGGCGAGCGGCCGCACACGGGCGCTCGCGATCAGCCGGGCGCTCCTGAAGGTCACGCGCAGCCCGCGCTGGCGCGCGCTCGGCGCGAGCTTCCTTCGGGCAGATCCAGCGCGCTTGGAGTCGTTCGCGTAGCGTCGGAGTCGGCCCGACGCCAAACAGGACACACCTGCATGCCTGACCCTTCGCCTGCCTGATACACTGGGGCGGCGATGGGCGGGTGGGAGCGGGAGAAGCACCAGCCGGAGCCCTGGACCGTCGATGGACGGCATGTCCTGAGTGCCACGGGGTGGCGCCTGGCCAAGGCGGTGCTCGCGGCCGACGCCCGTCGCATCGTCGCGGCCGTCAACGACACGCAGGGGATCCCCACGGTGGCCCTCGAGGCCGGATTCATCCGAGACCTCCTGGAGCTGAAGGTGTGGCCCCGCGCGCTCTGGGAGAGCCAGGGCGCCAGGCTCCAGGTCGTCAACGCCGCGGAGTTCTTCCTCCACGAGCCGCTCGACCCTGCCGAGCCCTTCTCCTTCGACCGCCGCGTGGGAGAGCGGCGGCGCAGCGAGCGGCGGCGCGGATACCCCGGAGGCCGGTAGGGATTCGAAAAGGGGGCCTCCACGAATGGATCGCGCCAGGAGGCGGCGGTCGGAAACAACTGTCCTAACGACACTTCCACCCTCGGACGGTCAACGCTGAATTCCACGTTTTCGCACATCGAACGCCGGAATTGAGCGCTGACCCTGTTGTGCGATAATTGAACGAAAGTTTCGGTGAAAACTCCGCTGGAAATCGTCCCGACCCCGTCGAGGGGGCCAGGGGATCGTGAGACCTCCCGCTTCGAGATCACACGCGACCCCGGCAGCACCGCCGACCGCTTCGAGGGAGACGACACCTCCGTCACGCCCCGGCGCCGCGCGACCGATTCGGGCCCGGAGGCAAACATCATTCTGATTTCCCACCCCCGCGGCCAGAAGCTCGGCAGCCGGTACCGCTTCCGCCCGGGCTCAACTCTGGTTCTCGGGCGGGCAAAGGACGTCGACGTCAGCGTGCCCGACGCCTCCTCGCTCTCGCGGCGCCACGCCTCGCTGACCTACCGGATCGAGTCGGTGATCTTGGAGGACCTGGGCTCGACCAACGGCACCTACGTCAACGACGTTCGAATCGAGGAGCCCACGCTCCTGCGCAGCGGCGACCGCTTCCAGATCGGCTCGGTGCACTTCAAGTTCCTCCAGGAGCGTGACGTGGAGAACGCCTACCACCAGGCGATCCACGAGATGGTCGTGAAGGACGGCCTGACGCAGATCTCCAACAGGCGCAAGTACGAGGAGGAGGCCGTGCGCGAGGTGGCCCGCGCGCGGCGGTACGGGCGGCCGCTCTGCTTGATCCTCTTCGACGTGGACGGCTTCAAGGCCGTCAACGACACGCACGGCCACCTGTGCGGGGACTTCGTGCTGAAGGAGATCGTGTATCTGGTTTCCGACTTCTTCCGGAAGGAGCAGACCTTCGCCCGCGTGGGCGGCGACGAGTTCGCGGTCCTGACACCCGAGGCGCGGACCGAAGGCGCGAAGATCCTCGCGGAGCGGCTGCGCGCCCGCATCGCCAAGCACGAGTTCTCCTACGCCGGCACGCCGTTCCAGGTCACCTGCTCCTTCGGCATCTCGGAGTTCGACCCGGCCATGAAGGGGCCGCAGGAGCTCTTCGAGGCGGCCGACCGCGCGCTCTATCGGGCCAAGAAAGGGGGGCGAAACGCCGTCGAGGCCTTCTCTCCCCCGGTTCGCGCCTGAAGGCGGCGGCGCTTCGCCCTCGCGTTCTCCCCTCCCGGCGTGAATAATCCGGGACGCGCATGAGCTCCCGGTTCCTACGCCTCCTCGAAGAGGCGATCCTCGTCTGCGACGGGGCGATGGGGTCGTACCTCCTGACGAAGGTCAGCCCGCCGCGCGGCTGTGTGGAGGAGACCTGTCTCTCCCATCCGGATGCCGTCGTCGAGACGCACCTGGCATACATCGAGGCGGGGGCGCGCGTGATCGAGACCAACTCCTTCGGCGCCAACCGGCACAAGTTGAAGGCCCTGGGGCTCCAGGAGCAGGTCGCACAGATCAACAGCGCCGCCGTCAAGCTCGCGCGGCAGGCCCGCGAAGTCTCGGGCCGGGACGTTCTGGTCGCCGGCTCGATCGGACCTGCCGCCTCCGGCTATGACCCGACCGACGCGGAGTCGGAGGAGCATGTCCGCTCGCTCTTCCGCGAGCAGGCGCGGGCGCTGGACGCGCGGGGGATCGACCTCTTCATCCTGGAGACGTTCCCCTCCCTCTGGGAGATCCGGGCCGCGATCGAGGCGGTGCGCGAGGTCTCGCAGCTGCTGGTCGTCGCGTCGATGACGTTCCCCGGCGACGCCTGGGAGGACACCGAGGACACCGGCTGGATCGAGAAGGCCGCGCGGCGGCTCGAGGCCCTCGGCGCGGACCTGATCGGCACCAACTGCTCGCTCGGGCCGCGCGATCTCCTGACGGCCCTCGACGGCTTCGCGGCCGCCTCGGACCTGCCCCTCTTCGCGGCGCCGAACACCGGCGTGCCCTCCTACGTCGCGGGCCGATTCGTCTACCCCGAGTCTTCCCCGGAGTACTTCGCCTGGTTCGCCCGCGAGGCCGCGCGGCGGGGGGCGCGCCTGATCGGCGGCTGCTGCGGCTCGACCCCCGAGCACATCCGCGCCGTCGCCGAGGCGTTGAAGGACGTCACGCCGGAGCGGGTACGGACGGCGCCGGAGACGATCACCGCGCCGCCGCCCGGCGAGATCCGGAGGGCCGCGCCAAAGACCTCGGGGGTCGCGCGCAGGCTCGCCGCCGGCGAGTTCGTCGTGTCGATGCAGATCGATCCTCCCAAGGGAACGGCCCTGGAGGCCGCGGTCGAGGCCGTCCGGACGTTCCGGGACAGCGGGCGGGTCCACGCGGTCGACATCAACTCGAACCCGATGGCGCACCTCCATCTGGACTCGCTCTGGATGGCGCTCGAGTGCGAGCGGGAGGGCATGGAGACGATCCCCCACATCACCCCGCGCGACGCGAGCCTCATGGGCCTCTGCGGGAGCCTGCTCGGCGCCTGGGCGCTCGGCATCCGCAACGTGCTCGTCATCACGGGGGACCCCTCCCAGCGCGGCGATCGCCCCGGCTCGACCGACGTCTACCAGACCGACAGCGTCGGGCTGGTCCGCGTGATCCGGGACCTGAACGAGGGGCGCGACCTCGACGGAAACCCCGTCGGCGATCCCCCGAACTTCCTGATCGGAGTCGCGGTCAACCCGAACGAGCCGGACCTCGACCGCGAAGTCGAGCGCTTCCGCCGCAAGGTCGAGAACGGCGCCGACTTCGCGATGACGCAGGTCTTCTTCGACTGGGAGTGCTGGGAGCGGTTCCTCGAGCGTCTGGGCGGGCCCTGCCCGATCCCGGTCCTGGTCGCGGTCTGGCCGCTGACCAGCCACCAGCTCGCCCTGCGCATCCACCACGAGGTGCCAGGCATCGTCGTGCCCGAACGGGTGCTGACCCTCCTCGAGAAGGCCGGGTCCCGCGCGCGCCAGGAGGGGTTCGCGCTCGCGCGGGAGATCCTCGCCGAGTCGCGCCGCCGCGCGCAGGGTATCTACGTGATCGCGCCGTTCAAGAACCCGATCAGCGCCCTCGAGCTGCTCTGACCGACGGGGTCAGATCGATCCTGTCAACTTGCGAGAACCGCAAGAAGTGAGAACGGACCCTCCTAATAAGTATCTGGATAACGCCGCCCCGCGGCCCATGGCCCGCACCGGCCGGCGGGCACCCTCGCCTGCTCGACCGGGTGCGCGAGGCGATCCGCGCCCGGCACTACAGCCTGCGCACCGAGGAAGCCTACGTGGCCTGGATCCGTCGCTTCATCCTCTTCCACCGCAAGCGCCACCCCGCAGAGATGGGAGAAGCCGAGATCAACGCCTTCCTCTCGGACCTCGCCGTGCGGGGGCACGTCGCTGCCTCAACCCAGAACCAGGCGCTCGCGGCACTGCTTTTTCTGTACCGAAACGTTCTCCAGCAGCCGCTTCCGGCAGTCGAGGGCGTCGTTCGAGCGAAACGCCCGAGGCATCTGCCTGTCGTCATGACTCGGGCAGAGGTCCGGACGGTCCTTGGCTTCCTCGGCGGCCCGCCGAAACTCGTCGCGACGCTGCTCTACGGTAGCGGCCTGCGCCTCCTCGAGGGCCTCCGCCTGCGGGTCAAGGATGTCGAGTTCGGTCTGAATCAGATCGTCGTCCGCGACGCAAAGGGGAACCGGGACCGCATCGTGCCGTTGCCGATGGTCGTGCGGGCGGTCCTTCCTTCCTGGCTGGCCCGAGTCAAGCGAATCCACCAGCGTGACCTGTCGGAGGGATTCGGAGCTGCTTTCCTGCCCTTCGCCCTGGCCCGGAAATACCCGGGCGCCGAGCGCCAATGGGGATGGCAGTACGTCTTTCCCGCCGACCAGCGCAGCCGCGACCCTCGCGCGCAAGTCGTGCGCCGCCATCACTTGCATGA
>JBOGJK010000359.1:0-3269 GCA_050745345.1 Thermoanaerobaculia bacterium | reverse complement strand
CTACAAGGCCGTGCACTATGACCACGGCAACGGGCTGGCCGCGGCCGACGTGGACGGGGACGGGCGGGTCGACCTCTATTTCGTCAACCAGCTCGGAGGCAGCGAGCTCTGGAAGAACCTGGGCGGCGGCCGGTTCCGCAACGTCACGAAGGAAGCGGGGGTCGCCGTTTCGGGCCGGATCGGGGTGGCGGCCTCTTTTGCCGACACCGACAACGACGGCGACGCCGACCTCTACGTCACGACGGTGCGCGAAGGCAACGTCCTCTTCGAGAACGACGGAAAGGGGCGTTTCCGCGACATCTCGAAGGCCTCGGGCCTCGACTACGCCGGGCACTCCTCGGGCGCGGTCTTCTTCGACTACGACAACGACGGGCGTCTCGACCTCTTCCTCGTCAACGTCGGCAAGTACACGGGGGAGCAGATGGGTCGCGGCGGCTACTTCGTGGGCTACGCCGACGCCTTCTCCGGCCACCGCTACCCGGAGCGAACCGAGTACAGCCGCCTCTACCGCAACCTCGGTGGAAACGGCTTCGAGGACGTCACGGAGCGCGTTCTCAAGGACGGCAGCTGGAGCGGCGACGCTTCCTTCGCCGATCTGAACGGCGACGGCTTCCAGGACCTGTATGTCCTGAACATGCAGGGAGACGATCACTACTACGAGAACCAGAAGGGGGAGCGTTTCCTCGACCGGACGGAGGCGCTCTTTCCGAAGACCCCCTGGGGCACCATGGGGATCAAGTTCTTCGACTGGGACAACGACGGGCTCCCGGACTTGCTCCTGACCGACATGCATTCCGACATGAGCCACGAGATCGGGCCGGAAGAGGAGAAGCGGAAGTCCCGTATGGAGTGGACCGACGAGTTCCTGCAGGGAGGCGGCAACAACATCTTCGGCAACGCCTTCTACCGGAACCTGGGCGGCGGGCGGTTCGAGGAGATCTCTGACCGGATCGGGGTGGAGAACTACTGGCCGTGGGGCCCTAGTGTCGGGGACGTGAACGCCGACGGTTGGGACGACGTCTTCATCTGCTCCGGCATGGGCTTTCCCTTCCGGTATGGGATCAACTCCCTGCTCCTGAATGACGCCGGCAAGAACTTCCGCGACGCGGAGTTCCTGCTCCACGTCGAGCCCCGCCGGGGCGGCCGCACCGCTGTCGCCTTCTTCGACCTCGACTGCGACGAGGAAGGGGAGGGTCGACCCGCCTGCCAGGGGCGCAAGGGACCCGTCACCGTGCTCGGCACGCTCTCCTCGCGCGCGGCCGTGATCTTCGACCTGGACGCCGACGGAGACCTCGACATCGTGACCAGTGAGTTTGCCGACGCGCCGCAGGTTCTCGTCAGCGACCTCTCGCGAAAGAAGCCGATCCGATACCTTCAGGTCTCTCTCTCGGGCTCCGCCTCGAACCGGCAGGGCTTGGGCGCCGCGGTCAAGGTCTTCGCGGGCGGGCGCGTCCTCACGAAGTGGAACGACGGGAAGTCCGGCTATCTCTCCCAAAGCGCGCTGCCCCTCTACTTCGGGCTCGGGGACGCTTCGACCGTGGAATAGGTGGAGGTTCTGTGGCCATCCGGGCGGCGGAGCCTGATCGACCGCGGGATCGGAATCAACCGCACCCTCACGGTGACCGAGCCCCGGTAGCCGGTAGTCGCTTGCTTCTGCTTCACCTGACGCTCGCGGGACTGCTCGCCTCCGGCCAGGAGCGCGCCCCGTCGCCTGCGGCGGGGGACGTGGTTGCGCGCGCGGAAGAAGCCCGCCGGCAAGGGGACCTCGCCTCCGCCCGCCGGCTCTACGAGCGGGCGCTCGCCGCGAACCCGGGCGACGGACGCGCGGCCGTGGGACTCGGTGAGACGTTGACCGACCTGGGGGAGGCCGCCGCGGCGCAGAAGCTGCTGGCGGAAGTCGTACGGGCGCTTCCGGATCGGGCGGAGCCCCGCCGCGCGCTCGCCCGGGCGTACCTGCGTGGCGGGCAGACGAAGGAAGCGGCGGCCGAAGCCCGGCGCGCCGTCGAGCTCGACCAACGAAATCCCGAGGGGCACGTGATTCTGGGCCTGGCCTCTCTTGCGGGCGGCGACGCCGCCGGCGCGGTTGCTTCGCTCGAGCGGGCGCTCGCACTCGCTCCAAACGACGCCGCCGCGCGCCGGGGGCTGGCCGGCGCGTATGCGGCTCTTTCGGACCCGAGAGCGGAGGGGGCGTACGAGCAAGCAGTCGCCGCGGAGCCCTCGAACCTGCCGCTGCGCGTCGAGTTCGCGGAGTTTCTCTGGCGGGCGCGCCGGTACGACCGCGGCAACGCCGAGATGCAGCGGGTGCTGCGGGAGGCGCCCGGCAACGCGAAGCTGCGGCTGCACTACGCCCTGAACCTGGCCGACCAGGGAAAGTTCCGGGACGCCGCGGAGCAGTTCGACGCGGCGCGGCGCGGGGGAGAATCGAGCGCCGACCTGCTCTTCTATCTCGGGAGCGCCCTCTGGGAGGTGGGGCGTCTGGAGGAGGCCACGGCGAGGCTCGGCGAGGCGGTGGAGCTCGCTCCCGACAAGTTCGAAGCGCGCCACCGCCTGGGGCGCCTGCTCCTCTTCCGCGGGCTGACGGCCGAAGCCGTCGCCGAGCTCGGGAAGGCCGCGCGGCTGGCGCCCGGCTCGGCGGAGGTGCAGCTGGACCTCGGACGCGCCTGCGAGGCGGCGGGCCGGGTCCCCGAAGCCGAGGCGGCCTACCGCAAGGCTCTCGAGCTGCAGCCGGACCTCTCCGTGACGCACTACACGCTGGGCACGCTGCTTGCCCGGACGGGACGCCGGGAGGAGGCGCGAAGCGAGGTCGCTCTCTATCAGGACTACTTCCAGAAGGCGCAGGAGCGCCGCTTCCAGGCCGCTTCGCGGCAGGCGGAGTTGAACCTCGGGTGGACCGAGCTCGATGCCGGGCGCGCCGGCAGGGCGCTCGAACAGTTCGCTCGCCATCCGGACGACCCCGAAGGGCTGCGCGGCACGGCGGCCGCGCTCTCGAAGCTCGGCCGACACACCGAGGCCGTACAGGCGCTCGAGCGGGCGCTGCTGCTCGACCCGGAAAACGCCGCCCTGCGCTGGCAGCTCGACCGCGCGCGGGAGAAAGCAAGAACGCGATGACGCGAAGAGTCCGGCTCGCGGCGCTGGCGGCGATTCCGTCTCTGCTCGCCCTCGGGCTCGCCCAGAACCCATCCCCGCGCGCCACCGCCTCGAAGGACGCGGGATGCCCCGTGGTCTTCGCCGACGTGGCGGTCGCGGCGGGCCTCACGCTCACACACGAC
>JBOGJK010000358.1:0-1633 GCA_050745345.1 Thermoanaerobaculia bacterium | reverse complement strand
TACCCCCACACCGACTTCATCTTCGCGATCGTGGGCGAGGAGCTCGGGTTCATCGGGGCGCTCGGAGTCGTCCTGTGTTTCGGGGTGATCGCCTGGCGGGGGCTGCGCGCCGCTCGCCGGGCGCCCGACGCCTTCGGTGCGCTCGTCGCCGCCGGCGCGACCGCGATGCTCGTCGTGCAGGCGGCGGTCAACGTCAGCGTCGTGCTGGCGCTCGTGCCGACCAAAGGCATCCCGCTGCCGTTCGTCTCCTACGGCGGGTCCTCCCTCGTGGCGTCCTGGATCGCCGCGGGATTGATCTTGAATGTCTCTCAGCACGAAGTGGAAAGGCCAGCGGAAAGCTGAGAACCGAGAACTGAGAACTGAAAACTTCGGTGCTTACGTGATCGCCGCGGGCGGCACTGGCGGGCACATCTTCCCGGGGATCGCGCTTGCGCGGGAAATCCAGTCGCGACGGCCCGAGGCGCCGGTCGTGTTCGTCGGGTCCCGGCGGGGCCTCGAGACCAGTCTGGTCCCGCGGGCGGGCTTCCCCCTGGAGCTCGTCAGCGCCTCCGGCTTCGCGGGAAAGAAGCCGGCGGCCAGGCTGGCCGCTTTGGCGGAGCTCCCTGTCGGCTTCTTCGAGGCGCGCGGTCTCCTGCGCCGCCACCGGGCGCGCGCGGTCGCCGGCGTGGGCGGCTACGTGACCGTGCCGGTACTGGTCGCGGCCCGTTCGCTGGGAGTCGCGACGCTCATCCACGAGTCGAACGCCTTTCCCGGCATCGCGAACCGGTTCTTGAACCGCTTCGCCACGCGTACGGCGGTGGGCGTCGCGGCGTCGAACTCGCGCCTCGCCCGTCCCGGCGTCGTGACCGGGACCCCCGTGCGCCCGGAGTTCTTCGGCGTCGAGCCGCTCGACCCTTCCGGAGAGACGCGGCGCCTCCTCGTCTTCGGAGGGAGCCAGGGCTCGCGGGCGCTCAACCGCGCGATGGTCGAAGCCGCGCCGCTCTTGTCGCAGACGCGGATCGAGGTCATCCACCAGACCGGCGAGAAGGAATTCGAGGAGACCCGCGTCCGCTACGGCTCGCTTCCGGCCGGGTGGCGGCTCGAGCCTTTCCTGCCGCGCCTCCACGAGGAGCTCGGGTGGGCCGACGTCGTGGTCTCGCGGGCGGGATCGCAGACTCTGGGCGAGCTCGCGGCGGCCGGCCGGCCGTCGATCCTCGTCCCGTTCGGCCTGGCGACGCACGGGCATCAGACCGGGAACGCGCGGGTCTTTTCCGAGGCGCTCGCGGCGGTGGCGATCGATGAGGCCGCGCTGACCGGGCCCTCTCTGGCGGCCGCGATCCGGGAGCTCTTCGCCGACCGGCGGCGGCTCGTCCAAATGGGGGAGAGAGCCCGCGCCTTCGCCCGGCCCGAGGCCGCAAAGCTCCTGGCCGACCTGCTCTTCGAGGCGGAAAGGGAGGGTTGACCCCACTGGAATGAGGTTCCTCAAGCTGCGTCGGATCCATTTCGTCGGCGCGGGAGGCGTCGGGATGAGCGGCCTCGCCGAGATCCTCCTCCTTTCGACCCCTCTGGAAATCTCCGGCTGCGACCGCGAGCGCGGCGAGAACACCGACCGTCTGGAGGCGCTCGGCGCGAAGGTCCTCCTCGGGCACGATCC
>JBOGJK010000357.1:0-1721 GCA_050745345.1 Thermoanaerobaculia bacterium | reverse complement strand
CTTGGGAACCGCCCTCGACCATCGGTTTTCGGTTTACGGTTCACGGTTCACGCGGTAATGGACTACCTCGTCCTGCCGCGCGCGAAGGAAGTCCGCGGCGCCGTGCGCGCGCCCTCTTCCAAGAGCGCGACGAACCGCGCGCTGCTGCTCGCGTCACTTTCCTCCGAGCCGGTCGAGATCGTGCGGCCGCTCGGAAGCGGGGACACGGCGGCACTGCTCGGCTGCCTGCGGGCGATGGGGGCGAGAATCTCCGAGGCGCCCGACGCGGTGACGCTCTCCGGCCCGCTTTCGGCCGGGACCTTTCGCGAGACGCTTCTGGACGCCGGGGATTCCGGCACCGCGGCGCGCTTTCTGGCCGCGGTGTGCGCGGCGATACCCGGCCGCTTCCGGCTCGACGGGTCACAGCGGCTGCGCGAGAGGCCGATGGAGGAGCTGGTCGCCTCGCTGCGCTCGGCCGGCGCGGAGATCTCCTGCCCGCGCCAAGAGGGTTTCCTGCCGCTGGCGATCCGGGGCGGCACGCTCCTCTCCGGGGCGATCTCGGTCGACGCCGGGCGTTCGAGCCAATTTCTCTCGGCGCTGCTGCTGGCCGCGGTCGCCGTCCCCGGGGGGCTCACGGTGCGGTCGACCGGCGGCGTGGCGTCCGCGCCGTACGTCGAGGCGACACTCGAGGCGCTCGAGGCGTTCGGCCACGAGGTCCGCCGCCACGCCGACGCGTTCGCCGTCCGACGGGGCGGCGCCGGCCCGAACCGCTACGAGGTGCCGGGGGACCACTCCTCGGCCGTGCCGCTGCTCGCCGCGGCGGGCGCCGCAGGCGGGAGCGTGACAGTCGTCGGCGTCTCGAGGCATTCCCGGGCCGCCGACGCGCGGGCTCTGGCGGTGCTCGAGAGGATGGGGATCGCTCTGGAGGCCGGGCCGGATCGCGTGACGGCGACGGCCGTCCCGGGCTCTCTGCGGCCGGTCGAGGTCGAGGCCACCGACTTCCCCGACTCCGTGCCTCCCCTTGCGGCCCTGGCCGCGCTGGCCCGGGGGGAGAGCCGCTTCGGTGGGATCGGGCACCTGCGCTTCAAGGAAAGCGACCGGATCGGAGCGCTCGCGACGCTGATCGCGGCGGCGGGAGGGGAGGCCCGGGCGGCCGAGACGGAGCTCGTCGTGGCCGGAGGCCTTCCGTCCGGCGGCGCCCTCGCGGTCCTTCCGACCTCCCGGGACCACCGGATCGCGATGGCCGCGGCGCTCCTGTCGCTGGCGCGCGGACACTGCCTGATCGAGGACCCCGGCTGTGTCGCCAAGTCGTATCCCGGCTTCTTCCGGGACCTGGCCGGCCTGGCCCGGTAACTTTTTTCCGCTCGCGACAATCTAGCTTTGAGACCGTTTCATCGCCGTCATGCAGACCGCGAGCGCCACCGCCCGTCGGGATCCGGCCGGCCCGGCCGCGTCCGCGGCCGCCGTGGAGCGCTTTCCCCTCCCGATTACGAGGGAGCGGTGGCTCGAGCTGCTCGCGCTCGAGCACGAGACGCTCCCGGCGCCGGCTGGCTTCGCCCGCGAGGGTGACGACCTGCTCGTCTTCCGGCGCCGGCCGCCGGGCCGCGCGATTCGGGACGGCCGCGTGCCGCGGGATCTGGTCCCGCAGCTTCTCCTCCAGGCGGCCGCCGCCATCGCCTTCTTCCAGGCGCACGGCTTCGGGCTCGACGAGGAGGACCTCGCCGGCGCGTTCTGGGACCGGC
>JBOGJK010000356.1:0-2913 GCA_050745345.1 Thermoanaerobaculia bacterium | reverse complement strand
CTCCAGGCCTTCGTGAAGGTGATCGATGACCTGGCCGTGCTGGCGGCAGACCGACCCGCGAGCCAGGTTATCACGCACGCCATCACGCTCACCGGGTACCAGCAGATGCTCGAAACCGAGGCGACCGACGAAGCGGAGGGCCGGCTCGAAAACCTGCGCGAACTGATCACCGTGGCCCAGGAAGTGGAAGAGTCCACCGGCGAGCTCCACCTGACGGCTTTTCTCCAGCATCTGGCGCTCGTCGCCGACGTCGACAGCTATCGCGGCGATTTGGACCGCGTGACACTCATGACGCTGCACAGCGTGAAGGGTCTGGAGTTCCCTCTGGTGCTCCTGACCGGGCTGGAGGAGGGGCTCTGCCCGCACGCCCGTGCATTCGACGAGGAAGGCGGTCTCGACGAGGAGCGGCGTCTCTGCTACGTGGGGTTTACGCGGGCGAAATCCCGCCTCGTGTTGACGCACGCCCGGAGCCGGGCGATCTTTGGCAGCCCGTCCATCTCGGTGCCGTCCCGATTTCTGGAGGAGATTCCACAAGATCTGGTGACCACCGCCGCCCCGCGGCCCGTGGAATCCCGACGGCTGACCGTCACGGCGGCCGGGCGGAGCCAGCGCCGCGGCCCTATCGCGCATTTCGATGTCGGCGCTCGAGTGAAGCATGCCAAGTTTGGGGACGGCGAGGTGCTTGAAGTCGAGGGGGACGGCGACGGGACGATCGTGACAGTGCGGTTCGCGGCAGCCGTGAAGCGGCTGGCGTTGACGTACGCGCCCCTGGAGCGCGCCGAGTGATCGGGAACCCCCGTTCGGGAAGGTGCGTAGGGTAGGCAAAGGGATCGGCAGGAGTTCGCCCCAAGCACAGCGTAGTTGTCCGGTCGGAATGCTAACTGGAGTATACTGAAACATAGTACAATACATAAGAAAAGCGCTCCGGCCGGGCGTAGGTCGGCCGGGGGAGGAGGACGAAATGAGGCTCAGCCGGATGCTTGTCATCGTCGTCGCGGCTTCCTTCATCCTCTCTGCACCGGCCATCGCGCAGCCCCAACCTCAACCGCAACGGGTGTCGCTCCCTGACGTGCCCAACCCGGCGGTCGTCGAGGGCGAGCCTGGCCGCTTCGGTGGGACGTTCGTGGTCACGTCGATTTCCGATCCCCGCACGTTCAATGTCATCGTGGCGCAGGAAACCTCCTCGACCGGCCCTCTCGGGTACGTCTTCGAAGGTCTGGTTGACACCAACCGGACCACGACGGAGGTCGAGCCGAACCTCGCCGAGTCCTGGACCGTCAGCAAGGACGGTCGCACCTGGCAGTTCAAGCTGCGCAGGGGCGTCCAGTGGTTCGATGGGAAGCCGGTGACGGCGGATGATGTGGTGTTTACCCTCGATGCGACGTTCACCGACGGCGTGCAGGCGAGCCTGAAGGACATCCTGATGATTGCCGGCAAGAAGATCGGCTACAAGAAGCTCGACGCCTACACCGTCGAGTTCAAGACGGAGGAACCGTTCGGGCCGTTGCTCCGCACGATCGGGTTCGCCCTGGTGCCGAAACACAAGCTGGAAGGGGTGCTCAAACAGGGCGCGGCCGAGTTCAATCGCACCTGGGGGATCAACACCGACCCGCGGGAGATCGTCGGCAACGGTCCCTTCGTCATGTACCAGTATGTCCCCGGTCAGCGCATCCTCTTTACCCGCAATGCCAAGTACTGGAAGGTGGACAAGAAGAGCGCGCGCCTGCCGTACTTGGCCAGGTTGGTCGTCGAGATCGTGCCGAATCAGGACGCCGGCCGGTTGAAATTCCTGGCCAGAGAGACCGACTCGTACGGCGCCCGGCCGCGCGAGTACGCCGAGCTGCGGACGCAGCAGCAGTCGGGGAACTTCACGATCTTTGACGGTCCGGCGACCTTTTCCACCGAGTTTCTGGTCTTCAACATGAATCCCGCCGGTTTCCGAGAGCCGGCCGGGGCCCGAAAGCTCGCGTGGTTCCAGAACCTCAAGTTCCGGCAGGCCGTCTCACATGCCGTGGACCGGGACGCGATTGTGCGGCAGGTCTACGCCGGCCGCGCGGCAGCGCAGTACGGTCCGATCAGCCCGGCCAGCAAGTTCTTCTTCAATCCCAATGTTCGCAAGTACCCGTACGATCTTGCGCGCGCCGAGGCCCTGCTCCGTGAGGCCGGGTTCTCGAAGGGCTCGGATGGATCGCTCCGCGACTCGGCCGGCACCCTCGTCGAGTTTACGCTGGTCACCAACGCCGGCAACCAGGACCGCGAAGCCATCGGGAACCTGGTCCGCCAGGATCTCCAAAAGCTTGGGATGCGCGTGACCTTTGCGCCCGAAGCCTTCAACACGCTCGTCGGCAAGCTGGTGGGGACCTTCACCTGGGAGGCCATCATCATCGGGCTGACCGGTACGCTCGACCCACACAACGGGCAGAACGTGTGGAAGTCCAGCGGGTCGCTGCACATGTGGTGGCCCAAACAGGAGAAACCGGCGACCGACTGGGAGGCCGAGGTCGACCGTCTCTTTGACCAGGCGGCGACGACCGTCGACCAGAACAAGCGCAAGGGGCTGTACGCCCGCTATCAGGAGATCGTGGCAGAGAACGTGCCCGTGATCTACTTCACGACCACGCTGACGCAGCCGGCGTTCCGGAACACCCTGGCGAACTTCAGCGCGTCGCCGCTCGCGTTCTACGACATCGAGACGATCTACTACCGGACCCCGTACCGGTAAGACCGTGAGGGTGGGAGGGGGCCCCGGCCTCCTCCCGCACCTTCGCCTATGCTCCGGCATATCGTCCGTCGACTGTTCCACCTGATCCCGATGCTCCTCGGGATCACGGTGATCTCCTTTCTCATCATCCAGCTGTCCCCCGGCGACTTTCTCGCCGAGATCCGCTTGAACCCGATTGTCAGCCAGCAGAC
>JBOGJK010000355.1:0-2066 GCA_050745345.1 Thermoanaerobaculia bacterium | reverse complement strand
CTCCGGGCGCGGGCGCCGGGGACGCGGAAGGACTCGACGAGCCCCATTGCGCCGCAAAAGAGGAGCGTCAGCAGCGAGATCGCCGGCTCCCCGGCGAGCAGCTGCAGCCCCAGTGCGAGCGCCAGGGCGGGCAGCCGCGCGAGCGCCTCGCGCCACCCGGCCGCGCGCGCGAGCGAGAGGGCCGCGGCGCCGCACCAGGGGAGCCACGCGGCCGCAGCCGAGGAGTTTGCGAAGCCCGAGGCGTAGGAGAGCATCGTGCCCGAGAAGGCGTAGGCGGCGCCCGAGAGAAACGCGGCTCCCTCCGACTGGCCGAGCCGCCGGGCGAGCAGTCGCGCCCCGAAGAACGCCCAGAGCACCTGCAGCAGGTAGTGCAGGTTGAAGGCCGAGGCCGGGGGCACGAGCTTCTCGAGGAGCAGCGTCGGGTAGAGCAGCACGGCGTTCGGGTTGGCGAGCAGCGGCTGCCCCCCCGAGGCGCCCTCGTTGACGAAGGGCGCCCTTCCCGAGGCGAGCGAAGCCGCGGCCACGCGCCGCCAGGGCCAGTGCGTGATCTGCGCGTCGCGGAAGACCAGGCGCCGCGTCCCCAGGATCTCCGGCAGAAGCGGCAGGGCGAACAGAGCGGCGAGCAGGAGGCTCGCGAGCACGGCGCGCCCGCGGGAGGACATCGAGGAAGTTTAAGGTCTTTTTCCGACTTCGAGGGGCGCGTGGCTGCGGGTCAACCCTTAGACTCTCGGGATTGGACTCGAAGCTTGCCTCCCGCGCGGTCGTCGCCGCCTTCGCCCTCACCGCCGTTTACTTCACGGGGCTCTTCCCCCCGTTCTCCAACCCGAACGAGCTCTCGAGGCTCGAGACCGTGTACGCGGCCGTGGAGCTTTCGACGTTCCGGATCGACGGCGCGATCAGGACGCTGGGCGACCACGAGGACAAGGCGGTCTGGGAGGGGCGCTTCTACTCGAACAAGGCCCCGGGCCTGGCGCTCGCGGCAATCCCCGTCTACCGCGTGCTGCGGGTCTTCCTGCCCGCGCCGCGGTCCCCTTCCGATCCGATCTTCGTCTGGCTCCGGATCCTGACGGTCTCCGCGGTCTCGGTCCTGGCGCTGGCGCGCTTTCTGCGCCGGCTCGCTCCGTCGCCGGTGGCCGCGCTGACGGGCTTCACGGTCGCGTTCGGGACCCCGTTTCTCTTCTACGCGCGCTCCTTCTTCGCGCACGCGTGGGTGGCGTCTCTGCTCTTCCTGTCCTGGGACCTCCTGCGGCTCGCCCGGGAGCGGGAGGGGACCCGGCGAGTCTCCCCGCTCCTAGCCGGGGCAGGGGTGCTGGCCGGGTGGGCGGCGATCTCCGAGTACACGGCGGCGCCGCTGCTCCTGCTGCTTCTCCTCTCGACGCGCTCCGGGAAGCGTTTGGCTCCCTTCGCGGCGGGGGCCGCCATTCCCCTCGCCCTCCTGCTCGGCTACGACGCGGTCTGTTTCGGATCGCCGTTCGTGCTGTCTTCCGCGCGGGAGGCGCACCCGAGCTACTCCGCCCTGGCGGGCAAGGGGCTCTTCGGCCTGGGCTGGCCGAGGCCGGCGGTTGCCGCCGGCTACCTCGTCCACCCGGCACGCGGGCTGCTGCTCTTCTCTCCCTTCTGGCTCTGGATCGTGCCGGGCTTCGCGCGCTGGCGCCGCTCGGCCGACCGGGCCGAGGCGCCCTGGATGATCGTGGCTGTCGCCGGTTTCTTCCTTCTGCTCTGCGGTTATCCGAACTGGCACGGTGGCTGGTCGCTCGGGAACCGTTACCTGTTGCCTCTCCTCTTCTTTGCCGCGCTGGCGCTGCCGCACGCGCTTTCCACACCCCTCTCTCGAGGGCTCTTCGCCGTGGCGACGCTCTTTTCCGTCGTGGTCCACCTGTTGATGACCGCTTCGTGGCCGCACTTCCCCCTGAATCTCCCGTGGCCCCCGGCTACCGGCTCGCTCTGGTTCCTGTCGCGCGACTGGTTCGCCGGCAACCTGCTCTCCGGGCTGGGAGGCATCTCGTTGCTCCTTCCGGCGGCGGCCGCCGCGGCTGCGGGCGGTCTCGCGCTGCGCGCGGCCGGGC
>JBOGJK010000354.1:0-2991 GCA_050745345.1 Thermoanaerobaculia bacterium | reverse complement strand
CTGCTCTTTGCGGACGGCCCCTCGGTCCTCGTGACGCCCCGCTTCGAAGAGTCGCACCACCGCAAGAGCGCCGTCCTCGACGACGTCCGGACGTGGGGAGAGGAGGAGGATCCTTTCGCGCTCGTGGCGAGGCTGCTCGAAGGGAAGAAGACCGTCGGCGTCGAGGGCCAGACGCCCTACGAGACGGCCGCGCGGCTCGAGAGGGCCTTCTCCGGAGGGATCCAGGACGCGACCGCGCTCTTCGACGACCTGCGCCGCGTCAAGTCGCTGGAGGAGCAGACGCTGATCCGCGCCGCCGGCGAGCGGACGACGATGGCGATCACGGCCACGCACCGCCGGATTCGCCGGGGGATGACGGAGCGGCGGGTCTCCAACATCCTCGACGAGGAGTTCAAGAACCTCGGGGTGCGCGGCGGCGGGCTCGTCCAGTTCGGCCCCTCCTCGGCCCTGCCGCACGGCGGCCCCGAAGAGCGCGCGCTCTCCCGCGGCGACGTGGTCCTGATCGACGCGGGCTGCAAGGTGCACGGCTACAGCTCCGACGTGACGCGAACGGCGGCCTTCGAGAGCGCCTCCGACGAGGTCCGCAAGGTCTATCAGACCGTCGATCGGGCGCAGTTGGCCGGCATCGCGGCGCTGCGCGCGGGCGCGATCCCGGAGGAGGTGGACCGCGCGGCGCGCAAGGTCATCGAGGATGCCGGCTACGGAGAGTTCTTCACACACCGCCTCGGCCACGGCCTCGGCATGGACGGCCACGAGTCGCCCTACCTCGTCCGCGGCAACCGGACGCCGCTGGTCGCAGGCAACACCGTGACGGTCGAGCCCGGCATCTACCTGCCCGGGAAGTTCGGCGTCCGCATCGAGGACGACTATGCGGTGCGGGAAGGAGTTCCCGAGGGCCTCTCCGACCGCTACCTGGAGCTGCGGGTGCTCGACGACCGGGGGTCAGGTCTGTGAGCTGGTGATCTCCGATCTTCTCCGCGCGAAGTTCAGATGGTGAGAGACCGGACCAGCAGCTCGGCGGTGAGGACGCGGCCGCCGCGCTGGAACTGCAGCCAGCCGCGGTAGAGGCCGCGTGACTTCGTCGGGGCCGGTCCGCTGCCGCGGCGGATCGGCCGCGAGCGCGTTCCCGGCAGCGGCCGCGGGCCCGAGCGCCGCGGCGAGGAGGCGGAGAGCAGAGTCCCAACGGTCAAGCGGCGCCGATTCGAGGCGAGACCGCCCTGCAGTAGAGTTCTCGCGTCGCGGGAGGTCGCATGCGCCGTCCGATGTCCCTGCTCCTTCTTCTGGCGGGAGTGGGTCTTGCCACTCCCGCGGAGGCCGCGGACCGTCTGGTGGTCCTGAACAAGTCCGACGATACGGTCTCGATCCTCGACGCCTCAACCGGCAGGACGGTCGCGACCATCCCGGTCGGCCACGGTCCGCACGAGGCGGCGCTGCTTTCCGACGGGCGCACCGCCGCGGTCAGCGACTACGGCGACCGCGAGAAGCCGGGGCGCACGATCACGCTGCTCGACGTCGAGAAGGGAGAGAAGGTCGGAACGATCGAGCTTCCGGACGGGGCGCGGCCCCACGGCCTCGAGGCGCTGGCCGACGGGCGGCTGCTGGTGACCGCCGAAGGCCTGAAGGAGCTGCTGCTGGTGGACCCGAAGGCCAGACGCGTCGAGCATCGGATCCCGACGTATCAGGAGGTCTCCCACATGGTCGTCGCGACACGGGACGGTTCGCGCGCCTTCGTCGCGAACATCGGCTCGGGGAGCGTCACGGTCATCGAGGGGCGAAAGGCGATCCGCCAGATCCAGACCGGAAAGGGGGCCGAGGGCATCGCCATGACGCCCGACGGCCGCGAGGTGTGGGTGACCAATCGCGAGGCCGACACCGTCTCGGTCCTCGACACGAAGAGTCTGGAAGTCGTGGCGACGATCCCGGCCGCGGCGTTCCCGATCCGCGTCAAGGTCACGCCCGACGGCCGCCGGGCCCTCGTCTCCTGCGCCCGCTCCGGAGACGTGGCGGTCTTCGACGTCGCCGGCCGCAAGGAGGTGGCCCGCATCCCGCTCGACAAGGAGGCGGTCTCGGCAACGGAGAGCCGCATCTTCTCGACCCAGTTCGGCAAGAGCCCCGTTCCGGTGGGGCTGCTGCTGGCCCCGGACGGCAAGCGCGCCTGGGTGGCCTCCACCAACGCCGACGTGGTCTCCACGATCGACCTGGAGAAGCTGGCGGTCGTCGGCCGCCTGACCGCGGGCCGCGAGCCGGACGGTTTGGCGGGACAGTTCGGCCGATAGGGCCGTGGAGGCCGGCCGGCGGCTCGTTGCTCTGGACGTCTTGCGCGGCCTGACCATCGCCGGCATGCTCGTCGTCAACACGCCGGGCACGTGGGAACATGTCTACCCGCCGCTGCGCCATGCGGAGTGGAACGGCTGGACCTACACCGACACGATCTTTCCTTTCTTCCTCTTCATCGTCGGCGTCTCGATGGCCCTCTCCTTCGGCCGGCGCATCGAGGAGGGCGCCGGACGCGGCGATCTCCTTCGCCACGCCGTGCAACGCGGAGCGGCGATCTTCGCGATCGGTCTCGCGCTCAACGTCCTTTCGTACATCCTCTTCGACAAGGCGCACCTGCGGATCCCCGGAGTGCTGCAGCGGATCGGCATCTGCTACCTCGCGGCGGCCCTCGTCTATCTCCTGCTCGGGCGCCGCGGGCTGCTCCCCTCGGCCGGGCTTCTGCTGCTGCTCTACTGGGCGCTGATGACGCTGGTGCCCGTGCCGGGTTACGGCGCGGGAAGGCTGGATGTCGAAGGCAACTTCGCGGCGTGGGTCGACCGCGCGCTGCTCGACCAGCACACGTGGAAGCCGGGCTGGGACCCGGAGGGGCCGCTCTCGACGATTCCGGCGGCCGCCTCGACACTACTGGGCGCCCTGGCCGGAAAGCTCCTGCGGTCGAAGCTCGCAGGGAAGGGAAAGCTCACCGCCCTGATCGGAGCGGGCGCGGTCGGGATC
>JBOGJK010000353.1:0-2159 GCA_050745345.1 Thermoanaerobaculia bacterium | reverse complement strand
GGATACCGGGTTGCCGACGGTCGCGGCACTCACCGACGAGCTCGGCAAGCGGATCCAGCAGCACGGCTCGCTCGCGGTCCTGATCTTCCGGCCCGGCTCCGAAGGGAAGGTCGAGCAGGTCTGGGGCTACGAGGCGTACGATGACCTGCTGCTCGACTTCGTGCGGAGGCTGAAGGCCTTCCAGGCCGACGGCATCGTGCCGGGCGGCACCTTCTGCCTCCCGTACGTGCGCTCCGACGAGATCATCCTCGTGATCAACCCGGACGAGCCGTTCTTGAACGACTCGAGCGCCCTCGAGCAGAAGGCGGCGGAGCTCGATCAGCTGATCCGCGGGTACCTGGCCGAGCGCGCCGACCTCACCGGCCGTTTCCGCTCCTTCGTGGGGGCCGGCCGCATCAGCTTCGATCCGAAGTTTCGCTCGGAGCGCCAGATCTACCGCGGTATCCAGGAGGCGCGCGACCAGGTCACGCGCAAGACGGTGCGCGCGGAGATCCGGGGCGGAGAGCTGCTCCAGGACGCGATCCAGCGTCGCGAGATCTATCCGGTCTTTCAGCCGGTCTTCGATCTGGCGACCGGGGAGATGATCGGCATGGAGGCGCTCTCCCGCGGCCCGCGCGGCAGCGAGTTCGAGTCGGGCGAGACCCTCTTCTCGCTGGCGGAGCGCACCGAGCTGCTGGTCCCGCTCGAGCGCGTTTGCCGCCAGCTCTCGCTCGAGGCGGTGGCCGGCACCAACACCGAGCGGCAGATCTTCATGAACCTGTCTCCGGCGGCCGCCTCTGACCCGGAGTTTCTGGGGCCGCTCTTCCTCGAGCAGGTCGGCTCCTTCGGGCTGTCGCCCGACCGGATCGTGCTCGAGATCACCGAGCGCACCTACGCGATCTACGAGAGCCTCTTTCGAGAGGTGCTCTCGAAGTTTCGGTCGCAGAACTTCCGCATCGCGGTCGACGACGTTGGGACCGGCTACAGCAGCCTGTCGTCCTTGGCCGAGATCGAGCCGGACTACCTCAAGTTCGACAACGTCTTCGTACGGGGCATCGACCGGCGACGCACGAAGCAGGACCTGCTCGAGGCTCTGCTCTCCTTCGCGCGCAAGATGCGCACCCGCGTCATCGCGGAGGGGATCGAGACGCGCGAGGAGCTTCGCGTCCTGCAGACCCTGGGAGTCCCGTACGGCCAGGGGTTCCTGCTCGCGCGCCCGATGCCCCTGGCCGACCTGCGCGACATCAAGAAGGTGAAGATTTAGAAGAATCGGTTCATCGGTTCATCGATGGAGCCCTCAGATGGGCCGATGATCCGATCACCCGATGAACCGGTTCACCCGGGGGGGTTAGCTCAGCGGTAGAGCGCCTGCTTTACACGCAGGATGTCGGGGGTTCGATCCCCTCACCTCCCACCACCTTGCTCCCGCAGCGGCTCGACGCTCTCTCGAAAAACGCGCGTGTGCAGGTCGATGTCGGTCTCCGTCGTGTCGGGAGAGATGAGCGCCATGTTGTGGAAGGGCGTCATCAGAACGCCACGGTTGAGCGCGGCCAGGTGCATGTAGCGGTCGAGGTCGGGATCGATCGATGCGGCGGCTTCGGAGCCGTTTCTCGGCGGGGTTGCCCGGAACCCGTATTCGGCTCGGCAGCCGAGCTGCGTGACATGCCAGGGGAGGCGACGGGCGGCGATCGCCTCCAAGACACCCTGGACGAAACGCCCTGCCAGCGGGATCGTTCGGGCGTACGCCTCCTCGGTCAGGACGCGCCCGAGCGTCGCCCTCATCGCCGCAAGCGACAGCGCGTTGCCGGCCAGTGTTCCCCCGATGCCGCCCGTGTCCGCTTCCTCGATGCTCGTCGACGCGCCGATGCGATCGGCAGTCTCCGCGGCCATTCCGTAGACGCCCGCCGGAATTCCGCCGGCGATAGGCTTTCCGATCGTCAGCACGTCCGGCGCAAGCCCGTGCGCCCGCGTGTACCCCCCGGGGCCCGCCGAGATCGTGTGTGTCTCGTCGAGGATCAAGAGAGTCCCTGCGCGGCGCGTCATCTCGCGCAGCGCGGCGTGGAAGCCGGGCTCCGGGTGGACGATGCCGACGTTGGTCATGACCGGCTCGGCCAGCACACAGGCCACATCGCCCGACGCGAGCGCCGCTTCGAGGGCGGGGATATCGTTGAACTCGATGA
>JBOGJK010000352.1:0-3274 GCA_050745345.1 Thermoanaerobaculia bacterium | reverse complement strand
TTGATCAACAGGAACGGAGACCAGAAACCTGGATGATCGTAGCGCGGGTCATTGAGTATCTTCACCTGGGCGCGCTTGAGGGCGGTCGCGCGGGAGATGGACGAGTCCTGGAGCTGGCGGTAAAACTCGGCAACGAGGTCGGCTGCGGCTTGATCGTTGACGTTCCACAGTGTCGCGACCGCACTCCTTGCTCCCGCCCTGACCGCTACGCCCGCGAGGCCTAACGCAGCTCGATCATCTCCTTCTGCGCTCTCGCAAGCGCTCAAGGTCAGCAGCTCAAGCGGCCCATCACGGTACTTAAAGACCCCGATCAGCGCGTCCAACCGACGCATCGTCAGCTTGTCGTCGAAAGCCACCAGAAAGGTCTTCTCGGCGTCCCCTCCGAACTCACCGTGAGAGGCCACGTGCACGATTGTGTACTGTTCCTCCTTCAACATCTTCTCGAGGGTCGCGAGCCGGAATTCCCCGTCGACTAGCGTGGTGCTTTTCCCGAAAAGCTTCCCAATCGCCTCGAGCTCGGCCGCGACAAACGGCAACGCAGGGAACCCCTGTACCGACTCCGTCACGCCCACGGCTAGCATCTTGGTATGGCCCCGGTCGATCGGGCGGGGATCGGTCAGATTGAGACCCGGGGTGATGGCCAGCGCGTAGTTTTCCACGAGGAACTGCTCGCCATCGTGTAGCGCAGCCATGGGGATCGTGCGCAGAGGTCCGTCCGGAACAAAGACCAGGGTGTCGATGCGCGAGGATCTAAGATCTGCCTCGAGCGGGCGAATCAACCAATCGTAGAGCTGCCGAGCGTGCCGAAGGAATTCGCGGGTCGTCCGTTTCTCAAGTTTGCGACGGAATTCACGGACCTCTTGGGTCAGCGCGTCCGCCCTCACGGAAACCGTGACTCGCTTCATCCCTGTTGGCAGGCTCACCAACAGCTCGGTCCGGTCCGGCAGCAAGATCGGGTAGATCACGGCCGCCGTCGGGGACACGATGTCGAGCTTCGCGATCTTTGATAAGAAGTTATCGACGCAATCGTCCTGGAAGTAATCACGCAACTCGGCAATCTTGAATAATTCGACGGCTTGACGCGCCTCAACGAGGTACGGCTCGATCACACCGCGGTCCTGTAGCGACGCCGCCCGTTGCAGAAGGAGATCCGCAAGCTCGAAGTAGAGTGGCCCGACGGACTCACGGAAGGAGATTTGCCGCCCCCCATAGCCGATCGACAGTTCCGCTCGAACCGACTGGAGCGTATGGACCGCGTGCCGGTATGCCGAGATCGCGTCGTCCATTCTCGCCAGTTTCTTGAGCAGACGGCCGGTCTGCCACTGCCACCGGTAGAGCGACTCGGGAGCGTTGACTTGCTGGGCAGCGAAGACGGCCTGGCGGGTCAACTGCAAGGCTTCCTGATACCGGCGTTCGTCCTCGTAGAGCGTGCCGAGATAGCCCCAGGCGTAGGACGCCGTCCGACGATCGCCGATACTCTCCGCCGCGGTGCCCGCTTCATTGAGCGCCCCCGATGCCCGCAGCAAAAGGAGCTCAGTCGAGTCGGGAAGCAACGGACGAAGGTCGCGGTACGCCAGGCCAATATGAATGAATGCGAAGGCCGTCTCGTGGGAAGGGCTCACCCCCCGGAGCTGATCCAAGGCCGTGTCCAGCAGTCCCTTGGACTCCTGAGGCTCTCCGGTCTGCCGCAAGGCCACAGCAGCATTGCCGAGCGCTCGCGCGGCCAGGGAGCGCTGACCGGCACGGTTCGCGAGAACGATGCTCTCCCTGTAGGCGGCGATGGCTTCGGGAAGCTTCTTCTGCGTCGCGAACAGGTTTCCCAGGTTATTCAGGACGACAGCCGCGAGAGCGGAATCCCGCAGTTCCCTTGCCATGCCGAGGCTGCGCTTCAAGTATGTCTCGGCGGTCTCCGGCCGCCCAACCGCGATGTGCACGGAGCCGAGGCCCGCCAAGACGGAGGCGATCCGCGCCGGATCACCCGATTTCTGAGCGAGCTCCAGAACGGCGTCGAGGATTTTGAGTGCTTGCTTGTATTGGCCGAGCGCCGAATAGGCTTGGGACAGGTGGGTCAGCGCTGCCATCTGCTCGGCGGGCTTGCGCTCTCTTCCGTATGAGCGGGCCGCGTCGGTCCAACTTGAAACAGCCTGTTCGAAGTTGCCCCGCTGGAACGCCCTGAGGCCCTGCTCGAAGTCCTTCTCCGACGATGGGGCTTCGAGGGCCGCCACCGAGCGTGCGATGGAAAGAGCCAGAACAACGAGGAAGCACGGAGCGAGCAAGCGAGAAGAATTGAAGGTCATTCCCGCCCTCCTCCAACTTCCAGAAGGCTTCTGGCGATCTGCCAAGCGCCCAGGCCCTAAAACTGCACCAATAGGCCACAGAGGGGAGGTTCGCAATTATTGGTGTAGGCTTCATCAGCTGTCAAGGTAATTTATCAAGGTTAGCGAAATCTTTCACAAGTGAACTTCCTAGCCTCCTTGACGCTGGTGCTCCAGTCGGGGCTGGGGGAGCGGGTCGCGGTCACCTTTTCCCCGCGGAGGATCGCACTGTGCAGGCTCACATGGGACCTTCCACGAAAATTCCCGCTTGACACGCCTTTTAGAGTGGGAAATGCTTATTGCCCTCTCGGGGGACGCGGGAATGAAGCCGGGGGAGGCAGACGTTTAGCCCACCTCTGGCACAATCGTTGGCGCAGCAGAAAGCGACGCGCCTTCTCAGGAAAGATACGGCCCGAGAGGGCGGTCTGCTTTAGTGTTCGGCATATCCCGTCCTAGACATTCGCCCGACGCAAGGATTCAGAGCGGAGGGTTTCGGCCTGAAGCAAATAGGGACTTTCCCCGCCGGCCGCTCGACTTTGGCCGAGGGGGAGAGTGCTCGATCGCGAGGGGATGATGAAAGTGACGCCACGAGTGGCGATCGGGCCACAGGAGAGCAATGGCCGTGGCCGGCGGAGGTCTGCCGCAACCCCGGGATCCGGCTACCGGATCCTGATCTACAGTCACGACTCGTTTGGGCTGGGCCATCTCCGCCGCTGCCGTGCCATCGCGCAAGCCCTCGTTGAAGGCCACAAAAAACTCAACGTCCTGATCCTGACCGGCTCGCCCATCATCGGCCGATTCAGCTTCCCCGCCCGCGTGGACTTCGTCCGAGTGCCCGGCATCATCAAGCTCCGCAACGGCGACTACACCAGTCTGAACCTCCACGTCAACATCGAGCACACGCTGGCGCTCCGGGCGTCCATCATCGAGCACACGGCGCAGGCGTTTGACCCGCACAT
>JBOGJK010000351.1:0-3840 GCA_050745345.1 Thermoanaerobaculia bacterium | reverse complement strand
CCATAGTAGCTACCAGTAGCTACTTAGTCAAGTCGAGGTCGCGCTGATGCTGCCGTCGGGCAGCCGCCTTGGTCGCTATGAGGTGCTGGGCCCGCTCGGCGCGGGCGGGATGGGGGAAGTCTATCGTGCGCGGGAGACGCGGCTCGGGCGCGAAGTGACGGTCAAGGCCCTGCCGGAGGAGCTGGCGTCCGACCGCAAGCGTCTCTCCCGTTTCGAGCAGGAAGCGCGCTCGGCCTCGGCCCTGAACCACCCGAACATCGTCACCGTTCACGACGTGGGGCAGGCCGACTCCACTTCCTACATCGCCATGGAGCTGGTCGAGGGGAAGACCGTGCGGGAGCTGATCGTCTCGGGGCCCCTCGCCGCGCGCAAGCTCTTCGCCATCGCGACCCAGGTGGCGAGCGGCCTCGCCAAGGCCCATGCCGCCGGGATCGTCCATCGGGATCTGAAGCCCGAGAACCTCATGGTGACCGACGACGGCTTCGTCAAGATCCTCGACTTCGGGCTGGCGAAGCTGGCACATCCGGAGGACGACGCCGGGCGATTGACGCCGGCGCCGCCGGTCTCCGCCGGGACAACGCCGGCCGTCGTGAGGGGGACGGTCTCCTATATGTCGCCGGAGCAGGCCTCCGGGCATCCGGTGGACTTTCGGTCGGACCAGTTCTCCTCGTCGTGCCGCTGCGGTCAGGTTACATGAAGAAGGGGTTCAAGCTTTTCCGCGTCGAAGGCCAGGCAATTGCGGGCGCTGGAAGGCCGTTCACCGGCGCTTCGGTCGCACGCCCGGACCCCATTTGTCCGCCGCCAGCGGCAAGGATTGCCCCAGAGAGAGAGACGAAGGAAACATACCGGAAATCAGCCGCTTCTTCGGGATTGTGATCCGCATGTTCATCGAGGCGGGTGGTCCTCATCATCGGCCGCACTTTCATGCCTACTATCAGGATCACGTCGGGGTGTACGCAATCGACACGATCGAGCCGATCGGAGGCTCGCTGCCGGCGCGACAGGGGCGCCTCGTCGTGGCCTGGGCGGAGATCCACCAGCTTGAACTGATCGAGAACTGGAGCGCTTTGCAGGCCGGGGGCCGCGCCGCTAGAATTGAGCCTCTGAGGTAGAGACGTGGCCCATGAGATCCACGCGGTTATCGGGTTCGAGAAGGTTGCTCCATTCACGCTGCGAGTCCGCTTCGAGGATGCGACGAGCCAGGTGATCGACTTCCGGCCGGTCCTCTTCGGCGAAGTCTTTGGTCCTCTTGCCGATCCCCACTTTTTCGACGAGGTACGCATCGACGAGGAGGCCAGAACGCTCGTCTGGCCGAACGGTGCGGACTTCGACCCGGCTACCCTTTACGACTGGCCCACCGAAGGCCCGCGCCTCGCGACGCTCGCAAAGAGCTGGGCCTCCGTCCCCAGATAACCTCGCGAGTAGCCGCAGCGGCCGCCCCTACGGCGGGCGATGCTTGTCGGTGCTGCTCAATCGACACGGTGCCAGGGCGATCGTCCGTAGCGTCGCGATAGGGAACGCGACGGATTCGACGCGCCGCCGTGCTAGCCTTCGCGCCGATGAAGAAGATCCTTCTCGCCGCCGTGGCCGCGACCTTCGCCGCGCTGGTTCTCGCGCGGCAGACGCCTCCCTCCGCTCCCGGCTCCGGCCCAGCCTTCGCGAAGTTCGTGGACGACTACTTCGACGCGCGGTTCGCGGCCAATCCGCTCGAGGGGACCTCGG
The DNA here is from genome assembly GCA_050745345.1 of Thermoanaerobaculia bacterium. Classification (GTDB taxonomy): domain Bacteria; phylum Acidobacteriota; class Thermoanaerobaculia; order UBA5066; family Gp7-AA6; genus DATBFU01. The sequence continues at coordinate 2,118 of JBOGJK010000351.1, read as the reverse complement.
CGGGATTCCACCAGTACGACGCGAAGATGCCGGACCTCTCCCGCACCGCGATCGAGGCGCAGATCGCCACGTTGAAGGGTCAGCTCCAGCGCCTGCTCGCCTTCGACCGGGCGAAGCTCTCCTTCGACGACGGGATCGATGCCGCGGCGCTCGAAGGGCAGATCCGGTCCGACCTGCTCGACCTCGAGACGCTGCGAAACTGGGAGAAGAACCCGATGATGTACGGGGCCGTTGCCGGCTTCGCCATCAACGACCTGATGAAGCGCGACTTCGCCCCGAAGGCGGAGCGCCTGCGCTCGATGACCGCGCGCCTGTCGGCGGTGCCCTCGATCTGCGCCGCGGGCAAGGCCAACGTCAAGAACCCGCCGAAGGAGTTCACGACGCTGGCGACCCGCATGGCGAAAGGATCGGCCGGGTTCCTGCAGGGGGTCGTCGCTCCGTGGGCGAAGGAAGCGGCGGGCGGGGACGCGGCGCTGCGATCCCAGTTCACCGACACGAACGCAAAGGCGGTTGCCGCGATCTCCGACTTTGCGACCTGGCTCGAGAAGGACCTCGCCCCCCGCTCGAGCGGGTCCTACGCGATCGGCGCGGAGAACTTCGCGGCGAAGCTGCGCTACGACGACAGGGTCGAGCTGCCGCTCTCGGAAGTGCTCGCGATCGGCGAGGCGAACCTGGCCAAGGATTACGCCGAGTTCATCGAGACCGCGAAGAAGGTTGACCCTTCGAAGACGCCGGCCGAGGTGACGAAGTCGCTCTCCAACGAGCACCCGACCGCGGAGGACCTGATCCCCTCGGTCAAACGGAGCATCGAGGCGGCCCGGCGTTTCCTCGTCGAAAAGAAGATCGTCACGATCCCCTCGGAGGTCCGGCCGATCATCGAGGAGACGCCGCCCTTCGCCCGCTTCGGAAGCTTCGCCTCGATGGACACCCCCGGCGCCTACGAGAGGAAGGCCACCGAGGCCTTCTACTACGTCACGCCGGTCGAGAAGGAATGGGACGCGAAGCACCAGGAGGAGCACCTGCGGCTCTTCAACCCCTACGTGGTGGACATCATCAACGTGCACGAGGTGTGGCCGGGGCACTACCTGCAGTTCCTGTACGGCAAGCGGTTCCCCACCAAGACGCGCAAGCTCGTCTTTTGCGGCACCAACGCGGAGGGATGGGCGCACTACACCGAGCAGATGATGGTGGACGAGGGCTTCGGCGGGGGAGACCCGAAGGTGCGCCTGGCGCAGCTCCAGGAGGCGCTGCTGCGCGACTGCCGGTATGTCGTCGGCATCAAGCTCCACACGCAGGGGATGACCGTCGAGGAGGGCGCGAAGGTCTTCGTCGAGAAGGGCTTCCAGGAGCCCGCCAACGCCTACGAGGAGGCCCGCCGGGGGGCCTTCAACCCGACCTACCTCTACTACACGCTGGGCAAGCTCGAGATCCTGAAGCTGCGCGAGGAGTACCGGAAGGCGAAGGGAGCGGGCCTCCAGCAATTCCACGACGCCTTCGTGTCGCAGGGGGGCTTGCCGATCCCGCTCGTTCGGAAGATCCTGTTCCGGTAGGAACTTTCAAAGGGCCGTACAAGAGCGGGATGAGCCAGGCAAAGCCGTCCGCGCCGCCGACCCGCGCCATCGTCCGCCCGCCGGGCCGGACCTACCCGCAGGCGCTGACGCGCCTGGAGCCGCCGCCGCGCGTGGACCTTGGCCTGGCTCGCTCGCAACACGCGGGGTACGTCGAGGCGCTGCGAGGTCTCGGCCTCGAAGTCGAGATCCTGCCCGCCGACGACGCCCGCCCCGACGCCGTCTTCGTGCAGGACCGCGTCGCCGTCGTCGGCGGGCGCGCGATCGTCGGACCGTCGGCGATCGCCTTGCGCCGCGGCGAGGCGGAGCCCATCGCCGCGGTCCTGCGGAAGTCGTATCCCATCGTGGAGCTGCGGGCGCCGGCGACACTCGACTGGGGGGACGTCCTCGCGACAGAGGACGCCCTCTTCGTCGGACTCTCGGAGCGGACGAACGAGGCCGCCGTGCGGCAGCTGCGCGAGATGCTGGCTCCGGGCTGGATGGTGGAGAGTGTGCCGCTTCCCGCGGAGCTGCTCCACCTGCTCTCCGGCTGCACGTACCTGGGCGAGGG